>CAYRVZ010000127.1:0-8149 GCA_964427815.1 uncultured Saprospiraceae bacterium
GCTGGTGGAAAAGGAGATGGATTGAGCCCCAAGTCCCAGAGGAAATAAAATAAAGAAGAATATAGCTTTCAATAGCCCATTGAATTGGTACATTGCAGTCGATTTAAAGTTTGTTACTCTTCAAGGGGTGTTTTATATACAAAAATCGTGGTTTTTCTAAGATAAAACAAGAATTTTTAGAAAACTACGATTTTAGGGTATGTTCCATATTTTTATAATAAATATATGATACGCCATTAAGTTTACGAATTCGATTTACTAATGGTTACATCCTTAACTTCACAAAACGAAGGGTCTGGTCCACATTTGCGCCAGTAGCTTTTAAATAATATACTCCTGGTGGGAAGTCTTGGATATCAAAGTTTTTTTCATGATGTCCGATCGACAGATACTCTTTCCCAAAATGCATCATTTGTCCTTGTGGCGTGAGGATAGAAAATTGTATCGCTTCATCAGTGTTAGCAAATAACCTCAAAGTTATATGGTCATTTGCTGGGTTGGGATAAATAGAGGTAAGTTTCATACCTTTTGGAGAGAAAGAAGGCCTAGAAAAGGTTTGAATAGTGCCAGCACAATCCATTTCCATCAGGTATCTTTTTTGTACAGACTCGTTGTGCATGATCCAAGTACCATCCCAAAAGTTCACGATAGCATAGTCTCCTTCATCCGTATTGCTTGTAATTAAATTAAAGGAAACAGGCTCATTGTTTGCCCATTGATACTGACCTTCTGAGGCAACATCCGTAAAGCCTATAAAAACCATTTCATTGATATTTGCTTGCACAAAATCATTTTCCTCTTGGCTGTTTATCGAAACAAGGTAGCCCCCATTATCTTGTGCGATGGTGTTACCCATCTGCCAAGTCATTGGGTCTTCCGATAAATAATAATTATGGCTATTATAACGACCTAAATAGGTGAAGCCGGCAATACTGGTTGGGCATTCAGGTGCAGTGGTGCAAGCTGCTTTTACAACATGGGGTCGGTGATTCCATTGATTATTCAAAGCCCATGTGCCATCCCAATTTAAGAAAGTACCAAAATCATTTTCGGATGTGTTGAGCCCGCACCAAGTGCAATCTGAAAAGTTGGTATAGGTGATCGCTGAACCATCTGACCAGTTCCAATCTCCTTCGGTAGTAGCATCATTAATACCAATAAAGGCTGGCATGTCAAGTACACTTTGTAAAAATGCATTTTCTGCTTGGTTTGAAATACTGGCAAGGAAACCATTTGATTGTGCCGCTGCATCGACCCAAGTGCTACTATTTTCCGAAAGGTAATAACCATGATTGTTATATTCCCCAAGTTTCGTGTATCCATCAATATCGCCACAGGCAACTCCTGTGTTCGTTTCAGACACATTTACAGTAAAACTGCAATTTGTAATATTGCCGCATGCATCATTAGCTTGGTAGGTGACGAGTGACTGCCCTATTGGAAAATCAGAGCCGTTGGGCAGTCCATTTATCTGGTTAATATTAATAATTGAATTTGGGCAAGTTGTTTCAGCGGTAGCCGTTAGCCAATTAGCGTACCCCCATAATGTAGCCGTAGATAGATATACATCTGGAGGACAATTGATAGTCAATGCTGAACTATTGTCGATGAGCTGAAAATGAGCGATTAGTGTATAATTGCTATTTAATATTTTAATAGAGGTGATGGCATCTTCGCCCAGCGTTGGGTCTGACCAGCCTACAAATTCATATCCTGGAGCAGGGGTAGCAGTCACAGGGATGTCGATGCCGGCAAAATAAGTCCCAGTCCAAGGGAATTGATTACTGTCCAAATTAAGCGTACTGAATTCAATCTGCCCCCCATTCATCGGTTGTGCGGTAAGTGTGACAGTAGTTGTTCCAAAAATCTCGGAGTATTGTTGTACAAAATGTTGTCGGACTACAGGGGCACGTCCACTAACAAAGTTTTCAACGTTGCTAAGGCTGTTTTCCCAGTCATCCCAACAGCCAAACCACTTGCATCTATGCGCATCTATTTCGGGTTCATATAGCTCAATAAATTCATTTAATCTATTTTGCAATCTGTCTGGCGCAAAAAGAACATTAAGCTGATCGGCCATCCTATTGATGAAGTGAGTACGCCAGGTATCATTTTGGATGCAAGCCCTAAAAGGTCGAGTACTCCATTCTGGATTTGGCCAGACCCAATCCAATCCAGTGTGTAAGCGGTTGAGGGAATTGTCTTGATATTCGCCAGAATCCCAAGAGCCATCTTCGTTAAAAAGAGAAAAAGTAAAATCCAAATCATAAACCATCCAGCGCCATTTTGCGCCTGCCGTTTTCTCTTTGTATCGTCGTATATTATTACCGGGCCAGTCATGATTATTAATAAATATATTTAGGGTCAAGTAGTCGATGTAGGCATCGACGTCCATTAGCTTTTGCAAAGAATCATAATTAATGGAGAGGCTCATGTCATGATGTAACAGAAAATCCATATAGCTGTGCCAATCTTCAATGTCACCAGATTTTACTTTGTCCAGATTTTTTATTAAGTCATAATCATTTTTCTCCAAGTCAAAGTGAGTTTTGAAGTAGCGCTTATCCAATCGCTCTCTAATATTATAAATACCTCTATACTCGCCATTGAAATACGCAATACTCGGACGATACGCTTGTAAATCCATATTAGGAGGGTCAATAATGGCGCCTACATCAGATAAGTCTGCCACAAGGCTCGCACCATAAGCATCTCGAAACCCTAGTTTGTTCCAATCTTGACCTGAATTCCGTAATACGAAACTACCATATTTCTCGAAAGGTAAATCTTCAAAAAGAGGGTAGTCAAATAGCTTTTCCTCATTGTACTTCTTGGCTTTCACAGAAATAGACTTGTGTGCAAATTCGGCACTAGCCGAACCTTGAATTTCAACTTTTGCGGGTTGGCTAAAACGGATAGACCCATCCGTTTCAAAAAATGTAATATCAGCAGGGGCTTCGAAGTCTTCAAGATAATTGGTATAAATACCTGTTTCGGGATCATAAAAATCAAAAGGGTCAAATGCCAAATAAACAATCGGAAAAGTGTGCTGTACATCAATCAAATATACGGCTGTTTGGATATCACTTGCTTCATTATTCATATTGAAGGCAATCGCACGAACAGTCATTGAGGAGTCAATATTAATGGCTCCTTGGTATGAAAGGTCCGAATTGTCTGGATCACTTCCATCGATCGTATAATATATATTACTTCCTAGGCTGCTAGAAAGCTGGAGTTGGACAGGATTGTCATATTGACCACTCAATACGGAGAAAGTAGGGGTATCCGCTTGCGCCAAAAGAAAACTAGGCAGTAGTAACAGTAGTAAACTGCTGATTAATTTGGGTACTTGTACCATCAGAAGAAAGGTATTGTGGAAATAAGGGTTTCCGATGATGGGAGGTGGCATAAAGGTACTAGCTTTATAATCGTCTTCCAAAAAAAACGCTCAATATACCCTAAAAGGGTTATTCCTATTTATACCCAAATAATTCCTGTTCTTTAATCAATTCTGCTACTTTAGAGGGCACCATGTCCTCCCACTGGTCATCATTCGACTGGATTTTTTGAAAAGCAACTTGTGACCATATTGATAGTATTTTTTTATCGACATGATGAATGTCTTCGATCTTCCCTTTTTTGATTAAGTGACTAAATAAGAAAGCGATGCCGTCGGGCAAATGCATATTGATGCAATTCAGATACTTATCGGTCTTGCGGTCGATGGACGGGTAGCCGTATATTTTTGTTTTTTTTGTGAATAAACGACCTAAAGAAATTAATAAGGCACCATCATCATCGGCCTCATCGTGCTTTGTGAAAATTTCTCGCAATTCTTCGACACCGATGACCAGCCCAATTTTTTTTATTTTGTAATCTCCAAAGTAATGTACTAATTTATACCGATCTTCACAATTGGAAATAATAACGGTTTGGTCCATTGCACAAAGTAAATTGGCTCTATCCAAAAAATCCTTTTCAATATTAAATTTTAAGTATTCTAAATGGTCTAAAGTGATTTCAACAAGCGGAATGGCTCCTTCTGGATCGACTTCTTTCTCTTCTTTGAATTGTTCTAAGCCAGAATCCAACATGTCCATGTTTACCTTGGTGGGGGGTAAAAAATTACCTCGGACGATCAATAAACTCTTTTTATAAAGAAAATCTGAGGGGTGTACGTTTTTGCCATCAGGCCCAAACATCGCTACTTCAGATAATCCATTTTTAACTAATAAGTAGGACAACCATCGGTCTATCATATCAATGGATACACGCCCCTTTATGGTGTCCATTAAAGATACAAGTAGTTTTTCGACATCTTCCGAATGATAATAGCAAGCATGAATTAATTCACCCCAAGAATTCCGACGGCCTGCTGTTGCTGTTGGTTATTTTTGTCGAGCATTTTGTTTCAAGGTGTCGGTCAAGTTTAATGGAAGAGGATTTTAAGAAATCGCATGATTCGTCAGCCGTACCTTCACTTTCAATATCTCTTGGATTTCATTGGGATCAACTTCGTACGGCTTATAGACTGCGTCATTATCAGAGATGAGGCGCATTGATACGACTTGCCCTCCTTCTTTGACTAATTGAATGCGTTTGGCAACGACGGAATCAGTCACAACGATATACACTTGATTATCCCGAATCGGTTCATTAGCGGACATTTTTTCGGCAACGACTATATCTCCACTCGTGATTGTCGGCAACATGCTGTCCCCCTCAATTTCGAATGCAAACATATCCGAACCTTCATAGCCTGGAAGGGAAAACTTGGGAAATTCTGAAAAATCATTCTCTTGGCTACTCAATGCATAGCCGGCTGTGGCGCGTTGTGGAACCAAAGTGATATTCTGCCTTCCAGGAAATACGCCTGATTCTTTCGACATACTTGGAATCTCGGATAGCGCAGGGTGGCCTTGAATAAATATCTCATCACTTAGGTCGAAGAGGTAATTCGCATTGACCCCATATAATTCAAATAGTTTGTATAGTTGGTCAACCGTAATATTCCGCTCTCCTTTTAAGATGCTATTAATGACATGGTTATAGGTGCCCAAATGTTTGCCTATATCTGATTTACCTTTTATTAATTTGAGCTTTTCTAACTGCTCATAGACCGTTTTAAAACGGCGATTGACTGGATTTTCAACGAAATTTCCCATTTAAAACAAATTATTTGAGTGAAAACTTGACTATTAAAACAAAATGTTTGTATATTTGCGCATACAAACACAGAAGCTTTTATTTCTTGTTTGTAAAGGTAACAATAAATTTCAAACTGCACAAAATGAAGGATAATAAAAACACGAATTTTTTTTGGAATCCCCTCTTTTCTAAGGGCAATACAGCAAAAATGACCACAGGAGGAGCTGCTAATCAGCCTTCAGATGTTCTACAAGAGTACACTTTACTCCAGTTTTTTATGCTCAAGTTCAAAGCGACCACTTTGATTGTGCTCAAAAAAATCAAACAAAATGTTTTGTTTTATGGAAAGATAGCACTTCGCTCGACACTGTTTTGGAAGTTAGTGACTTTCCTCTTTGTTTTTGGTTGGTTTTATAATTACACCAAGGACGTGAAAATACGGTTTCATTCACCCATTACAGTTACAAAAGGTATTTTACCGCAAGGCGCTCCGATTCAAGAAATGAGTCTAATGGGTTTGTTTTCTGGAAGTGATGCAGCGCCGTCTAGTTTGAGTGATTTGCAAAAGAAGAAAACGGAAGCTTATGTCAGACAATTTGCGAATGTTGCTATTGCTGAACACCGTAAATATGGCATTCCTGCAAGTATTAAAATGGCACAAGCGATTGTGGAGAGTCGGGCTGGGGAGAGTACGCTTGCGCAAAAAAATGAAAATCACTTCGGTATGAAATGCTTTTCAAAAAAATGTAAGTCAGGGCATTGCACCAACTTGACAGATGACAGCCACAAAGACTTTTTTAGAAAATACAATTCGGCCTGGGAGAGTTGGAGAGCACATAGTGTCTTACTGAAATCCAAACGCTATCAGCCACTACAAAAACTTGGGGATGATTATAAAGCATGGGCAAAAGGACTCAAACAATTGGGTTATGCAACAGACTCCAATTATGACCAAAAATTGATTGCCATCATTGAGGCTTTTCAGCTGTATCGACTGGATCAACAATAAACACATTCTACAAACAAACAAAATCAACTATAATGCAACCGAATCATCAAAAATTACCGCTCAAAAAAGAACAAAAGCTTCCTATCAATGCGATGCAGGCACTTTCGGAAAAATTAATACCCTTGGTCTTTATGGTCGCACTTTATGGACTGCTTCAGGTGCTGGCTAGCTTCTATGCTCCCTCCGACATGCTCGCAACAGGGCATTATAAATCCTACATTGAAGAAGAAATTCCCTTTTCTATTTTGGTCAGAAGTAGACGGATAGGTCTTGGCTTATCTAGAGGGCAGGTGGCTCAAAAAGTAAACCTTTCTATTAAAAATATTAAAGCCATCGAACAAGGGGATGCCACACCAACCAAACGGGTCGAATTTGAAATGCGTACCGTTTTGGGCTTAAAAGTGAAGGTCGTTCAGGACCTAGAGGAGTTGGCTTTGTCCCACTGAGGGCGGAGCATTCTTTAAGAATTGACTGGCTAAATCGTCCATTTGCTATGCCTTTCATTGGAAGTAACTTTCCAAAAGTTACCGACTTTTTGGAAAGTTCTTTGTCTAGGAAAGAAGCATTCACGTGAAAACATGAATAAGGTTGGGTCATATGTTCTGATAGCTAGCAGTAGAAGTAGCCTTTCGAAATAGAGGCAATACCTACATGACGTTATTTCTTTTTGCCATGGAGATTTGCTGAGCAAAAGCCTTGCCTTTATCAATCAACAGGTAAAATATTTTTTTATGCCCCTTTCTAATGGGAGAGGAAAAAGCAAAAAAATATTTTGCATCTAAGTTCCTCAAAACCTTTCACTTGCATCTATTCAAAATCAATCGTATATTTGCGATAAGCAATGAAAAGAACACTAGAAGATATCGCCTACGAGCAAAGTACTCAAGAGTTAGCCCGTTTTGCTAAGGCCTTGGGACACCCGACACGTATTGCTATATTGAAGCATCTGGAAAATCAATCTTGCTGTTATACGGGAGATTTAGTGGAAGTATTGCCTTTGGCGCAATCTACTATTTCCCAACATTTAAAAGAATTGAAAAATGCAGGTTTGATTCAAGGGGAATTAAAACCGCCTAGGATTAAATATTGCATCAATCAACATAATTGGTCAAAAGCTAAAGTGCTTTTTGAACATTTATTTAAACAATGATCTTAAACATCCTTCGTTTAAATGGGGATAAAAAGTGAATAAAGTGAGCAAAATAATTAAAATTTTGGGGACAGGATGCCCTAAATGTAAGACGACTACTGCCATCGTTCAAGAGGTTATTAAGGAAAATAATATTGAGGCTCAGGTGGTCAAAGTAGAGGATATCATGGAAATAATGAAGTATGATGTCCTTTCCACTCCAGCTGTGGTGATTGATGAGGTAATAGCTATTAAAGGCCGTGTCCCTTCAAAGGAAGAGCTACTGAAACTCCTAGGGTAGTAGCTGATGTTTGATTGGGTACAAAATCTGGCAGATTGGTTTGTATTTGAAGTGGTGCACCTGGACAAAGGAGAACATTTAGCGGAAGCGCTGAATTTTTTTATATTTGATACCATTAAGATTCTACTCCTGTTGGTGGTCATCATCTTTTTGATGGGCATAGTGAATAGCTATTTTCCAGTAGATAAGGTGAGGAATTATTTGTCACGAAGTAAACTATATGGTTTTGAGTATTTGATGGCTAGTCTTTTTGGTGTAGTCACTCCTTTTTGCTCTTGTTCCTCCGTTCCGCTGTTTATTGGTTTTGTGAAAGGTGGAATACCCTTGGGCGTTACCTTCGCTTTTTTGGTTACTTCTCCTTTGGTCAATGAAGTGGCTATTGGGTTATTCATTGGGTTATTTGGTTTGAAGATGACGGTCATTTATGTGGTGAGTGGTATCCTTTTAGGCACAGTTTCGGGGGCAGTATTACAAAAGTTAAGCTTAGAGCGATATCTGACCCCCTGGGTCAAACAAGTACTTGATAATGCCCGAAAAGAACAAGATGCTTTTCAAGCGG
>CAYRVZ010000128.1:0-8076 GCA_964427815.1 uncultured Saprospiraceae bacterium
TCCGGAGCTGAAAACGGGAAAATAGCTGATTCCGGGAAATTGTTGTTGTTGTTTACTTGCGGTTCACTCACGATTTACTTTGTTCAGAAATAAATCTTTTATTTTTTCAAACGAATCAGTTTTTTAAAAATGGGTTTCGTTGATTCCTTCAGAAGGACTTTCTCAGACTGCTTAGAAAAAATATTCTTTACAATCTCATTTAGCTTCACAGGGTCAAAAGGCTTCACCAAATAGGCATCCACCCCAAATCCATCACAAAAGCCCTTTGTTTCTGTTGTGTCGTCCCCCGAAATAATTACTACTGGAATATCTTGAAAGAATCCGGATCTTTTAATTTGCGAAAGGAATTCTTGCCCAGAAAGACGAGGCACGTTCAAATCCAATAAAATCAAATCGGGAATATTAGCGCTAGCTAACCATTGCATAGCTGAAAAACCATCTTCAAAGCCTATTACTCTGTATTGGTTATTCAGAAAAGACCCTAGCAAATATCGAATGCTTGCTTGGTCATCAATAATTAAAATCGTTTTGTCTCCGTTTTTCATTTTGCCCATTTAATACAGTTATGTACGCACATACACAAGCAGTTCCGTCAAATAGGGACTACTCTCGCACAAAAATTGTAGGGATTTAAATGTAATCGGAGGGTAAACATAGGAAATAATGCTTTCTATTTCCTAACAGACACAAAGGTAAATGCTTTTTGGTTAAGTTTCCAGCATTAACACAAAATTAGCTAAATAATGAAACATTTTTTTTTCTATAATGCCTGTCACATAATACTTTCTTTGGTGCGATTTTGGTAGTATAGACATATTACCTATATTTGCAGATACAATACTAATAACTCCGATGGTCATTTATCTTTTTTGGTTTCTTCTATTTATCGTATTTTATGCCTATTTTGGCTATGGGATTTTATTGTATTTTTTGGTTCGCATAAAACGGCTGTTCAGTAAAGAAAAAACTTATGCGGCAGACTATACCCCTAACGTGACCTTTGTTACGGCCGCTTATAACGAAGAAGATTGGATCACCAAGAAGATTGAAAATTGTTTAGCATTTGATTATCCGAAAGATAAGATTACTTTTTTCTTTGTAACAGATGGCTCTAGTGATAACACGCCCAAAATCATACAAGAATATCCTTTTCCGAAAGGAGTACAATGGAAATTATTGCATAAACCCGAAAGAAAAGGGAAGATTGCGGCTGTCAAGCGCATCATGCCTATGATAAAAACACCCGTTACCATTTTTACAGATGCCAATACAGACGTCAATAGCGCTGCCATAAAAATGATGGTCAGACATTTTCATGATGATAACGTAGGAGCCGTTGCCGGCGAAAAGAAAGTAAAAATGGTTGGTAAAGCTTCCGCAAAAGCTGGGGAAGGCTTTTATTGGAAGTATGAGTCATTTTTAAAACGGTTGGATTCTGAATTTCATACTGTGGTGGGTGCAGCAGGCGAATTATTTGCCATTCGAACCCGCTTATACAAGCCTGTTCCTCAAAACGCAATCGTAGAGGATTTTGTGATGACCATGGGTATTGCCGCAGCTGGTAACCAAGTAGTCTATGAACCACAAGCCTATGCCGAAGAAGGACAATCAGCCTCTATTGCCGAAGAGTTGAAAAGAAAAATAAGAATCGCTGCGGGTGGCATCCAATCCATCATATGGCTGGCTCCATTATTAAATCCCTTCAAACATGGGTGGTTGACTTTCCAATATGTAAGTCATCGAGTATTACGATGGACCTTGGCTCCTTTAGCATTACCCATTGTTTTCTTGCTTAATATCTGGCTTGTACAAGATTATGGAGGCTTCTACAATTGGGTGATGCTTGCACAAATTGTTTTTTATACCGCTGCCGTTTTGGGCTGGATTTTAGAAAAAAAACACATCAAGGTCAAGGCCTTATTTATTCCTTTTTACTTTTGCATGATGAATTATGCGATGTTCAAAGGTTTCTTCCGCTTCATAAAAGGAAATCAGTCTGTTATTTGGGAAAAAGCTGAACGGTCATAAGAATTGGAAATGTCTAAGACGCATAGTAAGCGAGTACTTCTGTAAAAAAAGCATTACTCTCCCTTAAAAAGAGCTGAAATAGAACGATGTTCATGCGTATTTCTGATGGCTCTCGAAAATAATTTGGCGCAAGACAATCGAACGATCTTATCCGAATGCTGTCGTGCAGGAATGGTATCCGTTACGATTAAGGTTTCAATAACCGAGCTTTCAATAATTTCATAGGCATTTCCCGAAAGGACGCCATGTGTACAGAATGCCTTTACAGTAATAGCTCCCTTATCAACAAAAGCTTGTGCGGCTTTGGTGAGTGTCCCAGCAGTATCGACCAAATCATCCACAATAATCACTTCTTTGCCAGCTACATCACCAATTACTTGCATGCTAGAAACTTCATTGGCGCGCACTCTTTGCTTATCACATATAGCCAAACTAGTACCAAAGTGCCTTGCATAAGATCGAGCTCGTTTAATACTTCCTGCGTCTGGAGATGCAAAAACGGTATTGGATAAGTCCATCTGTTCCAAAAAGGGAATAAAAATCGCCCGACTTTTTAGATGATCCACCGGAATATCAAAAAAGCCTTGAATTTGATCGGTATGAAAATCCATGGTCATAATTCGATTCACTCCAGCCGCTTGGATAAGATTGGCGATAAGTTTTGCAGAAATGGGGACTCTAGGTTTGTCTTTCCGATCTTGTCGAGCATAACCAAAGAAAGGGATAACTGCTGTAATATAACCAGCAGAAGCTCTTTTGGCAGCATCAATCATTAGCAGCAATTCTAGGAGATTATCAGCTGGCGCAAATGTAGATTGTATAAAGAAGACGTAAGAACCCCGAACGGATTCATTTAGCTCAGGCTGCATTTCTCCATCACTAAATTTATTTAAGGTTATATCGCCCAAATCTTGTCCAAAATAATCTGCAATTTCTGTAGCTAAATAGGTGGTTTCCTTTCCGGAAAAGAGTTTAACACGGGTATGTGGTACCATGATTTGGTTTTGTGAGCAAAAGTACAAAAAAAGGAAACAAATAATAGAATTTCAACAAAAATGGCCCATCCAAATGACGAATTAAATACAAATGGTTTTTTTTGATATTATAAAGAGGCTTAATACAATTAATATGAGTACTTTTGGAGTTGGATAGCTTGACTTGCTTAAATCCATTTATCCGATTCCTAAAAAAAAGATAATGACCAGATTTCTTACGTTCCTTTTTTTGCTTCTGTCAATAAGCGCTTTTGCTCAGCCCCAAAATGATGATTGTGGTGGTATTATAGATTTAGGCGAAGCTCCGTTTTGTCCTGATAATGTTTTTTACAGTAATGTGGGCGCTACGGCCTCAGAAATTGGACAATGGACAAATATCCCAGCTTGCCTAAGTAGCGGAAATTCTCCACGTGATGTATGGTTTCAGTTTACGGCTTCTACCGATCCCAATATAACCGATTATGAAATCACTATAACGGGGATGGATGATAGTACAGGTTCTACCCCATTAAATACACCACAAGTTGTATTGTTCCGTGGGTTTTGCATACCTGATGAATTAATTATAATGGATTGTATAGAAGCCAATGCCGGCGAAAATAGTGCCGTCATCAAGATCGATGGTCTTACGCCAGGTGCTACTTATTTTTTAAGAATAGGTGACTATTCGGCTGGAGCACCTAATTCAGGTACTTTTAAAATCTGTGTCGAAGAGAAAGCTCCAGATGTTTTGATTAGTGAAGGAGGCTCCACGAAGTGTTCTGGAATCCTATATGACAGTGGAGGACCTGACGGCGACTATGGTGCCAATGAGAATTATGTATTCACAATTTGTCCTCAAGATTTTAATAATTGTATTTCTTTTAACTTGGAATATTATAATTTAGAAGCTGACAATTTCAACAAATATGATCAAATATTTTTATATGATGGCCCAGATATTAATTCACCTGTTATTAGTACTATTGGTGACTTTGACTATCAATATGATGGGGCAAATAATCAAGGAGGCGTGTGTTATCAAGTCTATGCCTCCAGTGGTTGTTTGACCGTTCAATTTATTTCTGATGGAGATGTCCAATTTGAAGGCTTCAAAGCAAGCTGGCAATGTGCTACGGAAAATTGCCCAAGTTTAGATGCTATTACCGTGGATGCAGATGCAGATACCACCACTTTACTTAATTATTTGAATACACCTTATGCCACGACCACCATTGATACCATTATCTGTGATAATGGTGCTTATGGCGCTTTTGAAGCCAGTAATAATTCTGGTCTAGGCATCCAACGAGGAATAATTTTGACAACAGGATCTGCAGCCAATGCGGTTGGACCCAATCAAAGCAATAGCACAAGTGAAACGCTCTTATTACCTGGAGATGATGACTTAGATGCTTTATCTGCCCTACTAGGAAATAATAATGATTCGGAAGACGCTTGTGTCGTAGAATTGAGTGTTTTTGCCTATGCAGATAAATTGTCTTTTGAATACATTTTTGGGTCTGAAGAATACCGCGAATTCGTTGGAGGGAGTTATAATGATATTTTTGCATTTTTCGTTTCTGGACCAGGCATTATCGGTGAGCCAACCTTAAACAACCAGCAAAACATTGCCGTAATCCCAAACACAATGACACCCGTGCAAATTAATAGTGTCAATCATCGAGATAACTGGCAATATTATAGAAATAATGAAATAGGTGACCAAGGTCAGATTGATGGCTTGATTGGTGTCGAATATGACGGATTGACAACTGACTCGATGGGTATCAAAAAAAGCCTAACAGCTAGTATCGATGTCATTCCTTGTAATACCTATAAACTTAAATTAGCCATAGCAGATAGAGGAGATGCGGCCTTTGACTCGGGTGTATTTATCTCTGAGATTAAAGCTGGATCTCCAGAGATTTCAGGAGATTTCAAGTCTGGGTTAGACTACCTCGTTGAAAAATGCGTCACCTCTAATGAAATTATACTCATTGAATTAGATGATGAGATCACGGAACCCATTACCTATACTTTAAGTCTCACTGGAGATGCTATGAATGGGATTGATTATACACTTGCTTTGCCAAACTCACTAACCTTTACGCCCACAGAAACTTCTTTTAGTTTTCCTATCTCCGTAATTGACGATAATATAATAGAGGGTACAGAAAAAATAATCATCTCACTTTCTCACGATTTTGGTTGTGGAGAAGTCACGTTTGATGATTTAGTTATTGACTTAAAAGACAATATTGACGTTCAGGTATTATTACCCAATGATACGCTTGAAGTTTGTAATACTGCCACAGTTCAATTACAAGCCACTGGAGCTGCACTGTATCTGTGGACACCTGCTGCCATCTTTGACGATCCTTCTACCTCAAATCCAATTGCAAGCCCTACGACTAGTGGATGGGTATTCGTCACAGGTATCGCCGGTATTTGCCAAGACAAAGACTCTGTCTATTTAAATTTAGTGGATGTGCAAGTTAATATAACAGCGTCCGATACCGAAATTTGTCAAGGCGATACGGTTCAGTTGTCAGCAAATGCCACGATTGCCGATGTAGCTTATAATTGGCAACCGTTCTTTTCTTTTAATGATCCAACGCTTCAGAATCAAGAAATAGTGCCGTTTTTTACCAATCAGTATATAGTGTCAATTGAAAAATATGGCTGTATGGTTTCTGATACTGTGATCATTCAGGTAGATCAATTCATAGAACCCACCGTCATAGGAGATACAACTATCTGCCAAAGTCAAAGTGTAAAATTGGCGGATGATGTTCAAATTTCAACAACGACTTACGAATGGAATCCATCTAGTACACTTAATCAATCGGATATTTCAGACCCCATTGCTACACCAAATGTAGGTACAACTGGTTATACTTTAACTTCTACCAGTGAGAATGGTTTTTGCTCCACTCAACAGACGGTATTGGTTACCGTTCTTCCAGCCTTGTTAAACATTGTGGAGGTTCCCAGTATGAATAATGTAGATACTATTTTCCTATGTGCACCCGATTCTACAAAATTGCTTGCACAAAATTCTACAGATGGTGTGGGACTTTCTTGGTTGCCTAATAACGGAACTTTGAGTAGCCCTACTGACAGTTTGGTTACGGCAAAACCCAAGATTTCTGGCTTATACATCGCCACTTTAGATATAGGAGCATGTGCTTTGCATGACTCTGTGTATCTACAAATTGATTCGTTACCAAAATCACCTTTACAAGCCGTTCCGTTTAAAGACCCCTATTGCCCAGGTGACACGGTCTCCTTATTTTCTCAAGGGTATAAATTGGACGACTATCCCAATATAACACATGAATGGACACCAATGTCTGAACTACTTTCTGATGCTAATAATTTTAATCTGGTCGTATTGACACAAGATACCATTGTCTATACTCGTACTACAACGAATGGTGCCTGTACCGACAAAGAAACCATTACCTTAAATGTCGATAAACCCGCCAATATTACCGTTACACAGGATAAGATGTCGATTTGTAGAGGAGAGGAAGTACAATTGAATGCGACCTCTCCAGATGGAGATGAATTTGAGTGGTCACCTGAATCAGGCTTATCTTGTACCGAATGCCCCAACCCTATTGCTATTCCTAATAGTACCATCACTTACGAGGTGAAATTGAAAAACCAAAATTGTCCTGCTTCTGAAACGGCTACTATAATCATCAAAGATACGCCGACTATTCAGTTTCCAGCGGATAATAATTTATGCCCTGGAGAGTCCATCACTTTAAACGAAAGTAACAATCCAGCTTATACTTATTCTTGGACTTCAGATGACCCGAACTTTACGGCAACGACTGACCCGCAACCGACGGTGACACCCAATCAAACTTATACCTATACCGTTGATATATCGAATGGCGATTGTACTGCAACAGAAAGCATAACGGTTCACGTTGCAGATGATAATGTAACGATTGAAAGTCCTGACGGTATCTGTCCTGGTTTTCCAATTTTGCTTTCTGCTGTGACCAATGGATCGGGTAGTTTTGTATGGATGCCTGACAACCTTGAAGGACAAAACATCACCGTAGAACCTACTACACCTACTACTTATACGGTGACTTATACGTATGGGGATGGTTGTGTATTGACGGCCTCCAAAAATATTGTGGTGTATCCTTATTATACCGTTTTGTTAACCGCAGAAAAGGACACGGTATATGCAACCGAAACCATCAACATCTCTGCTTCTGTGAGTCCAGCATTATCCGATCCCGTTTTCAAATGGACACAAAATGGAAATATAGTGGGAGGTAGTGGTTCAACGCTTTCTGTAAAAGCATCCGATGGTCCTATTGATAATTTTACGGCGACATTGATTACTCCAGAAGGTTGTGAATACACACCTAATATTCAAATAGTTGTGTTACCAATTAAATATGAAATGCCCAACGCATTTACACCAAATGGAGATGGCATCAATGAAACTTTCAGACCTGCTATTATTGAAGGATATGAATTTGAGCGCTTGCAAGTTTTTAACCGTTGGGGAAATTTGATTTATGAAGGAACAAGCCCTTTCAAAGGATGGGACGGCACTTTTAAGGAAAGAGAAATGCCACCAGATGCGTATCCTTTTGCCATGAGGCTAAAACTACCGGATGGTCGTATTAAGTTAGTGAAGGGCGATGTTACGTTATTGAGATAATTGGGTATAATATGTGGGGCGTTGCATGCAACGCCCTACGGTAATGCAATTAAAAAACGCATCACATCTACCCCATCCGCATAGTCCAACAGACTTGGAGATTGGGTTGCCCCAAAATCAACTTGTGGTAGCGAATTTGGGCAATCATTTGCTACTACACATTGGATACTGGCTTGTTTTTGCGCAAGCTGTACATACAATTCTTCTATGTCATCATAAAAGGCATAATGCAAGGTACTGATGCGAGAAGAAAGGGATTCTGCCTCATGTAAAATGATACAGCCATTATTCATATAAAACTCCTTATTCATGATGTACAAGGTAAAAGCATAGTCTAGATTGTTCTTATATTTATCATTCAAAACTATCAGATTA
>CAYRVZ010000129.1:0-3693 GCA_964427815.1 uncultured Saprospiraceae bacterium
GTAATGAAGATAGCCTCTCTACCGATTCCTGATACGATTTGGTCGTCATCATCAAGTAAGACATCTTCTGTAAAAGCAAGCAAGTCTTCCTGAGAATAGTCTTCAAAAAATTGCGTAATTCGGTCTCTGAAATTTCCACTTTGAGCGGACATCATTTTATCCCAATTTCCATCATCGGCTTTTTCGATAGCTTCTCTGTTTACTCGATCGGGGTGTCCCGTTTTTTCTTTGATAGATTCATAAATAACCGCAACAATAAAAAACAGTAAATCTGTTTCTTTCTCGGTTAATGATTTTAAATCCTTGGAGTAGAGTAGGGCGATGATGACGGGTTGTTCCGCCGCCAGTTCTTTATAAATATTACTTAATTCTTCAGGCTTTGTTGAAAGTCGGTCAACTACTTTGTCAATGATGTCTTCGTGAATAAATTCCATTAAAAATTATCTTTTACTTCTTCATATACCATTTGCAGACCCTGGTCCAAACCAATTTTAGAGGACCAGCCTGCTTGTCTTAATTTACTGACATCCATTAATTTACGGGGCGTTCCATCGGGTTTGGAAGTGTCTTGAACCAGTGCACCTTTGTACCCGACGATGGTCTTTATTTTTTGCGCAAGCTCCAAAATAGATAAATCTACTCCTGTACCTACATTAAAAAAACCGCCATCATTGTATTCTTGCATCAAGAAAAAACAAGCGTCAGCCAAGTCGTCCACATGCATAAATTCCCGCAAGGGACTACCTGTGCCCCAAAGCACCACTTCGGGGCTAATATTGTTTTTTGCTTCAATAAATTTACGCATTAAAGCGGGTAAGACATGGGATGTTTTGAGATCATAATTATCATTGGGGCCGTAAAGATTCGTGGGCATGGCGGAGATAAAGTTGTCTCCGTATTGCGAACGATAGGCATCGCATAATTTGATGCCAGCGATTTTTGCGATAGCGTAGGGTTCATTGGTTTGTTCCAAGATTCCTGTTAGTAAATACTCTTCCTTGAGTGGCTGTGGAGCAAGTTTGGGATAAATACAAGAAGAGCCTAAAAACAATAATTTTTCTACTCCGTGTAGGTGTGCGGCATGAATGATGTTGGCTTCGATCATCAAATTATCGTACAAAAATTCTGCCCGATAGGTGTTATTTGCTAATATCCCTCCGACTTTAGCAGCAGCCAAGAAAACGTAATGAGGCTTTTCTTGATTAAAAAAATCATTTACAGCGACTTGATTGCGTAGATCCAATTCCTTAGAAGTACGATAAACAAAATTGTTGAACCCTTCTTTCTTTAGCTTGCGCAAAAGAGCAGATCCGACCATGCCACGGTGTCCTGCGATGTATATTTTGGCGTTTTTTTCCATTGTCTAATTTTATTGGCTCCCACAACTAATCCGTTAGCCTCGGTTGCAAAGGTACAAGAATAAAGTAGGTATTGTACATGTTTTTTTGTGTTTTCAAAGGAGGGGGACAGAGCCAAAAACATCAGTAAAAGTATGAAATACTACGTTATACCATAGAATTTAGTACAAATAATTGGGTTATACCTAAAAAGTCATACACTTTAGAGCGTGAAAATCTATAAAAGACTATTATCAAAGGAATTCTCTTTGATAATTTTATCATTGCAGAGTTCATGAAAAAAAACGCCCTAATCAATAATAAACCAAAAAACTTCATTTGGCACAATTATAATCAAAGCGGAGTTGATTAGGTAGAACTCATTAAGGCTGAATTATTTGCCTATGAAATAAAGTGGAATTCGAGGAAGTCGAACCGTGTATCCTGTGCGTTTACCAACCAATACTCAGCGGCATACAAGTTATCACACCCATCAATTTTTTACCTTTTCGAAAAATCAAGAAGACTACCTAATTGATTTTAGCTCAACATATTCTTAAATCGTTTTGGCTTCACATCCTCTCCACCGCTCATTCTCTTTTCCATGAATGAAGAGTAATTGCCTTCAAAAAAATCGGCATTGCCTTCTCCATCGAAATATAGAATGTGTGTCGCGACTCTATCAATAAACCATCTATCGTGCGAAATAACCAAGACGCAGCCAGCAAAATTCTCAATACCCACTTCCAATGCACGCAAGGTGTTAATATCAATATCATTGGTCGGCTCATCCAGTAAGATGACATTGCCGCCATCTTTTAAGGTCATGGATAAGTGTAGGCGATTCCGCTCCCCACCAGATAAGACGCCCGTTTTCTTTTGTTGGTCGCTTCCGCTAAAATTAAAACGGCTGAGGTAAGCTCGAGCATTGATGCTATAATTACCGATCTCCACAAATTCATTGCCACCCGATACCGTTTCATAAACCGTCTTTTCGGGGTCGATGGCATCGTGACTTTGATCCACGTAGGATAGTTGGACAGTGTCCCCAATTTTTATATCACCTGCATCGGGCTTTTCTTCGCCCATGAGCATTTTAAATAAGGTGGTTTTTCCGACACCATTGGGGCCAATAATACCAACAACAGCACTTCGAGGGACTGCAAAAGAAAAATCTTTCATCAAGATCCTTTCGTCAAATCCTTTGGTTATATTATTAACTTCAATGACGACATCTCCGAGTCGTGGCCCAGAAGGAATGTACAATTCAATTTTTGATTCTCTCTTCTTTCCATCTTCTCCAGCCATTTTTTCGTAGGCACTCAATCGGGCTTTACCTTTGGCTTGGCGCGCTTTTGGGGTCATTCGGGACCATTCTAATTCTTTCTTTAAAGTCTTTTGTCTTTTTGATTCTTCTTTTTCCTCTCTCTCTAGTCGATCAGATTTTTGCTCCAACCAAGAAGAGTAATTTCCCTTCCAAGGAATCCCTTCTCCTCTGTCTAATTCTAATATCCAACCCGCTACATTATCAAGAAAATATCTATCGTGGGTCACGGCTATGACAGTCCCTTTAAATTGCTTTAAATATTGCTCCAGCCATTGTACTGATTCTGCATCCAAGTGGTTAGTCGGCTCATCTAGTAGTAAAATATCAGGCTTACTCAACAGCAATCTAGCCATCGCTACCCGTCTTTTTTCCCCACCCGACAACACACCAATCTTCTGATCATAAGGAGGGCAATTCAAGGCATCATGGGCAATGTCAATTTTGTTATCTAGTTCCCAAGCATCATGTTGGTCTAACTTGTCCATCATCACCCCCTGCTTGTCAATCAATTTCATCATCTCGTCTTCGTCCATTGGTTCGGCGAGTTTGAGATTGATTTCTT
Organism: uncultured Saprospiraceae bacterium; assembly: GCA_964427815.1. Taxonomy (GTDB): domain Bacteria; phylum Bacteroidota; class Bacteroidia; order Chitinophagales; family Saprospiraceae; genus HyVt-613. The sequence continues at coordinate 3,227 of CAYRVZ010000129.1, forward strand.
CGTAGTCTTTCAGGATTTGCATGACTTCTGAGACTCCTTCTTCTAGTGTTTCCCGAACGGTCTTTTCAGTGTCAAGTTTTGGTTCTTGTTCTAAAAATCCGATTTTGTAATTTCCATCAAACTCTATTTTTCCTTGGTAGTCGTCGTCCACGCCCGCAATCAGCCGCAGTAATGTTGATTTACCGGATCCATTGAGTCCTAGTATGCCGATTTTGGCACCATAATAAAAGGAAAGCCATATATTTTTAAGTACTTGTTTGTTTGGAGGGTGGATTTTGTTCACACCCGACATAGAGAAAATTACTTTTTCGTCTGCCATTTTTTTCGTTGTTTTGATAGTTTTCTTGTAGGGGCAAAGATACGTAAATTTTAATTGGTTGTTTAGACTCAAAAGCCCCTCGGAGGTATCTTCTTTTTTTTTTGCCTATTTTCGGGACTTTGAAGCTAAAATAAATTGATGCCTAAGA
>CAYRVZ010000129.1:3793-7950 GCA_964427815.1 uncultured Saprospiraceae bacterium
ATAGGATTCAGCTTCAAAGTCTAAGATATTGCTAAAATAAATTGGTGCCTAAGAGTAGCTTTTGAGTCTGAATCCTTTTGTACTGGAGTCATTTAGGTTGTCACACATAGGATTCAGCTTCAAAGTCTAAGATATTGCTAAAATAAATTGGTGCCTAAGAGCTTTTAGACTCAAAAGCCCCTCGGAGGTATCTTTCTTTTTTTGCCTATTTTCGGGACTTTGAAGCTAAAATAAATTGATGCCTAAGAGTAGCTTTTGAGTCTGAATCCTTTTGTACTGGAGTCATTTAGGTTGTCACACATAGGATTCAGCTTCAAAGTCTAAGATATTGCTAAAATAAATTGGTGCCTAAGAGCTTTTAGACTCAAAAGCCCCTCGGAGGTATCTTTTTTTTTGCCTATTTTCGGGACTTTGAAGCTAAAATAAGCATAATAATTGTATTTTTGCCTTATGAGAATAGCCATCAATGCCCGTTTTTTGAACCCTGACAGGATGGAAGGAATCGGCAGATATAGCTATGAGACCGTACGTCGTATGGTTGTGGCGCACCCTGAAGACCAGTTTTTATTGTTGACGGATAATAATGGCGCGCAAGCTTTTACGTTTCCACAAAATGTGACCATCAAGAAAATAGGGCCTCCTGCACGGCACCCCATCCTATTTTTCTTTTGGTTTGAATTTTCCGTAAGGCGATCGTTAAAGCGATTTAAGGCAGATGTTTTTTATTCGCCAGATGGATTTATTCCTATTTTTAAGACCGTTCCTTGTGTGCCGGTCATTCATGATTTGGCAGCCAATCATTATCCCAAGCAAATGAAGTGGAGGGATAGAATTTTTTATAAATGGCTGAACCCAATATTTTGCCGTAAGGCAGCAAAAATCATCACCGTCTCCAAGTTTACCAAGATGGATTTGATGAAATATTATCATCTCCCTTCTTCAAAAATAGTAGTGACCGGTAATGCTTGCGCTAAAAACTTCCAACCCATTCAGGAGATTGATCAAATGAAAATTCGTAAAAAATACTCAGATCAAAAAGATTATTTCTTCTATGTCGGAGCCCTACATCCTCGTAAAAATATTATTAATCTAGTCAAAGCTTTTGACATTTTTAAAAAAGAAACAGGGTCAAACATGAAACTCGTGTTGGCGGGCAGGTTTGCATGGAAACCCAAAAGAATTAAAAAAGCTATTGCTTCGGCTTCCGCGAAAGAGGACATTGTACAACTAGGGTTTGTCCCCAATGAGGACTTGCCTGGATTGATGGGTGCTGCTTTTGCGTTGACTTACGTGTCTCTGTTTGAAGGTTTTGGCGTGCCTTTATTAGAAGCTATGGCTGCAAATATTCCAGTCATTACTTCTACCGTTTCATCCATGCCTGAAGTAGTTGGTGATGCGGCGCTCAAAGTCAATCCAACAGATCCAGAAGCAATAGCCAGGGCGATGATCTTATTGAAAAATGACTATAAAGTATATAACGAACTGGTTATCAAAGGGAAGGAGCAAGTAAAGCTATTTGATTGGGATAAGTATGCCACCATTATTTATGAGGTGTTGAAGGGTCAAAAGGCTCAATAATGACACCTTTTAAGACACAAAATAACGAAGGGTTTATTCAGTTAGAAACGAAACCCAGTACGTAAGCCATTGATTCTTAGAGGTGCAAGGTGAGTTGGAAAGTCCACACCATCATTAAGCAGTTTTTCGAGGGACTTTTGAGCCTAATAAAGATAACCGAAGGAATGGGAGTGCTTTAGATGTCGTCCCCGCGTAGCTTTCTAAATTGTTTGCGCGCTTCAACGGCAAAAGTACTATCAGAATATTCAATAAATAATTTTTCAAATAGCTCCTGCGCCTTCTCTTTATTATTAAAAATACTTAGATTCATTTCTGCCAATTTGTACAAAGCATTATCGGCTTTGATGTCCTCTGGAAAACGATCGATAACCATTTCGTAATACGTCGCAGCTTTTTTGAAATCTTGCTTCTTATATTCAATTTTACCTTTTAGAAAAAGAACATCATCATCTAAAGTGTGCTCCGGGTATTTGTCTAACAAGCTATCCAATTTTGCGAAAGCATCCCCAAATCTATTTTGAAAAATCATAAATTCTGCTTGCGAAAAAAGACGCAATGGTTCGGGTGTCGTATCAAGTCCTAAGTTGTCCATGATAAAGACTGACATATCAATAGCATTATTAGCAATGGGACGAGAAGTGGCATTTTTTAACACACCAAACTGCGCCTGAGCCCATTCAAAATCTCCTTTAAAATAGCTCAATTGTGCATTGCGAAAACGGGCTTGTTGTCCAATTAAAGTCTCCTTGAACTCTTTATCCACTTGCGAATAAAGCAAGGTAGATTCCCAATGTTCATCTTGGATCAGATACATATCGGCTAATTTAATTTTGGCTTCACCCACAATCGTTCTGTCTGCCCCAGGAATGCTAATGACCTCATTTAAAATAGCCATGGCGCCAGTCGGATTTTTCTTATAGAAAGCCTCAATATTCGCTTGCTCAATCATCATTTGAGCGGTGTAGCGGTTTTTGCCTGCATCCGCTAAAAAAAGAGTGTATTCATTTAATAAACTGTCTATTTCATTGGGTTGGTACTGATGGGTTTCGGTCAAATGGGTGGTCTTGCAAACCAGAGAACGTTGCTTTGCCTCAAAATAAAAAGGAGATTGTTGACCTTTGGCTACGATATAGTCATAGCCTTTGACGGCATCGACATAACTCTTTTCTCCTTGGGCTAATTTTGCCAAATTAAAAACACGTCGCCCATCTTCTTTCAGCCGATTGTCTATGGCTTTTACCTGACGAAATGCATTGTCAAAATCCTTTTCTTGAATAAATACCCATGCCAACATCTCCTGAATTTGGACGGGTGCATCCTCTTGCAACCTATCGTATAGTTGCTCCTTTAATTCCATAAAATCTTCTTTAGGCAGGAAACGCATAAACAAAGATTCGATACTTTTTATGCGATTAGGTTGCTCCGTTAAAGCATCCAAATAGTTTTTGATCATTTTGGGAAAATTCCCTTTTCTTCGGTAAAGATCGCCCAGATTATTGGCAAATACTGTTTTGTCTTTTAGTAGTTTCATTCCGTGCTCTAGTGCTTGAATCCCCAAATCATATTTAGTTAAGGAGATAAAAGCATTCGATAATTTATGAATTTCAAATCGATTGGCTGGGAGTTTGTCGATGGCTTTTTTGTACTTCTTATTGGCTTTTTCTATTTCACCTTGTCGTTCTAATATTTTGCCATAGGTGACCAACAGTGACGAGGATTTTTGTTTGTTCTTTTTGAGGGCTGTTTTGATAGCTTTTTCGGCTTCCGCAAAATTCTCCACAGCGATGAGGCAGTCGATGTATTTATCTAGGTAGTAATCATTATTGGGAGTTTGTTCCATTAAATCACTATAAATGGCAGCCGCTTTTTCGTATTCCCCATTCCTATAGTAGTGTTGCGCTAAGTTTGGGTTTTGTGCAAACAATTGACCACTTAAAACCCATATCAATATCGTGAAAACTATCTTATCCATATTTTTTCTAGATTGTGGAAGTTAAACGTTCTTTGCGGGGGGATTGTTTTAAGGATTTTCTTTTGCTCAATGGTGGAAACCTTAACTCATAGTAAGTAGTTTAATCAAGGAATCAACAATAGCTTTTCTTACTATCGAGTCTGGGGACGACATTACCTAGGATTAGTTATGAGTATAAATACTTTTTTAATAAATGTGTAATCTCTTGATAATATTTATTTTAAATTAATTTGAAAATATTTCTCACTTTATATAGTTTTTTTTATATCTTTGTGTCATGCAACTCCTTGAATAGGAGTATTTTACAATTAAAAACTAAGCAAATGGGATTTTTTAGCAAGCTTTTCGGTCTAGGAAAAAAGGCAGTCAATACATTAGATAATGTAAAAGATGCCATTGTTGATTCAGCAGGCGATGCTTTGGAAGGAGCAGGAGATTTGGCTAGTAAGGCCAAAGATGTAGTGGCAGACAAGGCTGGTGACTTGAAAGAGTTGGCAGGAGATGCTTTAGAAGGAGCAGGTGATTTCGCAAGTAAAGCAAAAGATGTAGTGGCAGACAAGGCAGGTGACTTGAAAGACTATGCAGCGGATAAAGTTGGAGATGCAGC
>CAYRVZ010000130.1:0-7941 GCA_964427815.1 uncultured Saprospiraceae bacterium
TTACGAAACCGTCATGCCTTTTGCATACAACCATAAGTTATTGGGCGTACCTCAAATTTATCAACCTCCTTACACACAGCAATTGGGCATTTTTGGGCGATATCAAGAGGATGTAGTGGTCGTCAAAGCATTTTTAGATACGATACCCAAGCGGTATGTGCGGATAAATATGCAACTTAATGCTTCGAATCCAACCCCTAATATTAAAAATTGGACATTTCGAAGAAGAACGAATTATGTTCTTGCCCTTAATCGATCTTATAAAGAAATAAACAAAGGGTTTCGATCAGGACATAGATCTAGTATTAAAAAAGCTCAAAAACTAAATACTCTTGAAAGGGGCAAATTGTCTTCCAAAAAATTAGCTAAATTCATGGGTCAGCAAAAAGGTAACCGACCTTTTGCGGGGATGCAGCAACTGATTGATTTATTTGGTTCGGAATCAATATGGAGTGCTTGGTTAAGTGACGGTACACTGGGTGCACTTGGTTTCTTTCCAACTTTGAACAGCTTTGCTGAAGGTAAGGAACGTGTCATTTATTTATTTGGGCATACAACGGAGGCAGGAAGAATAGGGTTGTCAGGTCATTTTTTGTTGGATAAAGTCATACAATATTATGCAGAAGAGGAAGCTGTTTTAGATTTTGAAGGTTCTGAATTGCCTGGAGTAGCTTCATTCTTCCGAGGCTTCGGGCCAATTGATTGTGCCTATTTGGTCGGTTCACGTAATCAAATATAGCCAACCATCAACCATTTTTATTATTCGTTGTTAAATGGGCTATGAATAAAGTTACAGTAGCAGGAATAGTAGGCGCATTAGCTGTAGGTTTAGGGGCATTCGGTGCCCATGGACTGAAAGAACTCGTGGATTCTGCCCAGTTGACGACCTACAAAGTGGGGGTTCAATACCACCTGATACATGCCATTGTTTTATTAGGCTTGGGTTTGTATTTGAGTCAGATGAGGAATAATCGTTTAAACCTCGCTTTTGTATTTATCCTGATAGGAATTTTTCTTTTCTCAGGATCGCTTTATTTGATTAGTACGAAGGAGTTAATGGGTTTAACCAATTGGAAATGGCTAGGTCCGATTACTCCGTTGGGTGGTTTATGCTATATTGTCGGCTGGTTGCTAATAGCTTTTTCTGGAGTAGGTCTGAAGCGGCCTGAATAAGCGTTATAACCATAAAATAATACAATGCGTTTACTACTATTTCTTTTTCTATATTTGACGATGGCTACCGCTTTGGTTGCCCAAAATGAGGATACAATGAATGAAGCCACATTTGGTGCGGGTTGTTTTTGGTGTGTGGAAGCTATTTTCCAAGACCTGAAGGGAGTCTTGTCTGTAGAGTCTGGATATACTGGTGGTAATATCAAGAATCCGTCCTACAAGGAAATATGTACAGGTCTGACGGGACATGCCGAGGTGATAAAAATTGAATTTGATTCAACAATCATCTCTTATGATAATTTGGTACGCATCTTTTATGTAGCACATGATCCGACGACTCTAAACCGACAGGGTAATGATGTGGGAACACAATATCGCTCTGCTATTTTCTATCAGAATGCTGACCAATTGCGAATAGCCAAAGCCGTGACCAAAGAAATATCAGATCAGGGTATTTTTGAAGATCCCATTGTTACCTCTTTTGAGCCTTTGGTAGATTATTATCCTGCCGAAAAGTATCACCAAAATTACTATAAAGATAATCCCAATCAGGGGTATTGCCGTGCCATCATTGAGCCTAAAGTTCGTAAGTTTAGAGAAAAATATTTTGAACTTTTGAAAAAGCCATGAGCTTTATTTCGTTCCGGCTAATACTTCCGCAAAGCTTTGAGCCATAAAAGTAGGGAAGATAGCAGTCGTATTTTCTTGCTTATCTGGATTAAACCAACAGGTATCCAAACCATAATTAATCCCCCCTTTGATATCAGAGTGCAAATTATCTCCCACCACTAACACCTTTTCTTTCGGCGGATGGTTCATTTCCCGAAAGGCATAATCAAAATAAGCTGGATCAGGCTTGGCAACACCAATCTCGTCAGAAACGACGATGCTGTCAAATAAATGATAGATGCCCGTATGATGTAATCTTGGGCGTTGTACTTCTTTTAAACCGTTGGTGATCAAGCCAAGTTTTGTCTTACCTTTAAGATATTCAAGCATGCCGAGCGCACCCTCATAGAGCGTGGTATGTTCCACCAGATTATTGAGATAAAAAGTGTTAAAGAGTCTTGGATCTCGCTCGATTTGAATATCTATAAGGAAAAGTTCAAACCGTTTTGACCGCAAGGTGCTGGCATCTATTTCTCCTTTTTCAAAGGCAGTCCAAACTTCATGATTTACCTTTTTGTAACGGCTGAAATAGTCAGGTTTTTTGGGTATATTCAGATTTTGTAAAGCTTGCGCAAAAGCTTTCTCAGATGCCTTGGTGAAATCCATCAAGGTATTGTCCGCATCAAATAGTATCCAGTCGTATTTCATCTCTATGTTTTAACGAATGCAAAAATAACTTAATAAATCGATACTGGCTGTGTTGACTGTACACCTCTTTTCAAAAAATCCAAACTTTTGGAAAGCTCGACAACCCAATTGTACGGCTGTTGATTTTCGAAGTTTAGGTAATATGTTATGCACACACGTTGAGTTGCAACATCTTTTGTATCTTCGCTGCTTATTAACTTCCCATACAATGAAAAAAATAACTGTATTTTGTGGTTCTAGTGCCGGTAAAGACCCAAAATTCAAGAAAACTGCGTTTCAACTCGGTAAAACCCTTGCGAAGAAAGAGATCGGTGTCGTATATGGTGGGGGACGAGTAGGACTAATGGGTGCGGTAGCAGACGGGGCAATGAAGCATAAGGGAACGGTAATAGGCATTATTCCCATTTTTTTAGCCACCAAAGAAATCGCACACCATGGCCTAACGGAGTTAATAGTGGTGGATACCATGCATGAACGGAAAATGTTGATGAGTGAGCTTTGTGATGGGGTCATTGCCTTGCCAGGTGGTTTTGGAACCATGGAGGAATTGTTTGAAATGTTGACTTGGACGCAATTGGGCTTACACCAAAAACCTGTAGGCCTATTGAATACCAATGGTTATTTTGATGGTTTACTAAGTTTTATTCAGAAGATGGTGGATCAAGGTTTTTTGAAAAAAGTCAATCAGGAAATGCTACTGGTAGATAAAACTATCGGCGCTTTACTCAAAAAGATGAATAAATATGTCGCCCCTAATGTGAAAAAATGGATAGCTGAAGAGCAGGTTTAGTCATTTTAATTTTTAATATTGAAATTGTTAATTCGTAAATACTGGCGCATAATTGGACTCGCGTGTGCGGGCTATGTGTTGTTGATTCTAGGGCATGGCTATGTATTTGGGCATCTAGGCATGATAGAAACCATGCCTTACCTCAAAGATCTGTCTAATCCTGCCTTGTACCCAAATGATTTTTATATTGATGGGATTCAAGAAAAATTTCCTGATGTACGATGGGTTTTTGTGCAGTTCTTAAAATTATTTGGAATAACTAATCCTTGGCGTGTTTTTGTTGTACATTTTATCATTTCAATATCTTTACTACTCGGATTATTGAAAGTCGCTTTACTGTTCTTAAAGAATGAAGTGACGGCTTTTTGGGCGGTTATGCTTGCTTTGTTGGTTTTGTATAATCATAATCTGGGCGGTAATGAACTGTATTACAATAGTTTAGCCCCTAGTTTGATGGCGAAGTCTATCGGCATTTGGTGTGTTTATTTCTTTTTAAGGAGGAGAGATAACGCTAGTTATTTACTATTGATACCGACGACTTTCATACATCCAATGGTTGGAGTTCAGTTGTTTCTAATAATGTTGATTACTTCGATTTGGTTGAGATTTAGCAAGAAAAAAAATAAAATTTCATTCGGCTCTATTGTTACTTATTTATTGACTGCTGGAAGTTGGATAGTATATCTTAAATTTTCATTTTCTGATAATAGTATTGAATCCCAAAAAGTTTTTGAAGTATTACATTATAGGTTGGCGCATCATTACTTTCCTTCAACGTATCCTATTGGGGATTATGGGTTGCTAATCCCTTTTTTTGTGGTCGGCTGGCTCTTTTTTTGGATGAAAAATCGACAGGTATTTCTGTTTTATACCATCGCTATTCTAGGCTTATTATTTTATTCGGTTGGTGTTGAATATTGGCATAGCTTAACTATTTTATCGGCTCAATGGTTTAAAACAACAATCTGGTTAAAGTTCTTTAGTAGTATTGCAGTCGTGGCTATTATCAAAAAATTTGTATTTGGGCAAACGAAAAGAAGTACTAAAATATTTAACCTCATTACTTGGGTCACTTTCTTGGGGTTAGGTTTGTTTTTAGGCTTGAAACTCCCAGACCGGCACCCTATAACATTAGACTTGCCTTGGCGAGACCCCTACAATGACCGAATTGAAATAGCCCTTTTAGCGAAAGCAATTACACCCAAAGAGGCTATTTTTATTACAGATTCAGATTTTACGCACTTAAAATATTTTGGAGAACGAAGCACTTTTGTTGATTATAAGGCGACTATTCATGAGCGGGCTAAGTTGGTGTCTTGGTACAAAAGAATCAATGAGGCTTATGTGAATACCGCTTCAAGGGCGGAGTCGTTGCCTCGCTTGATGGGGGAATTGGTTGTGAATGGGGATATAGAAGTACTAGATAGTCTGGGTATTACCCACATATTGAGCAAAAAAAAATATGGAGCAACAGTAGTCGGGGAAGTAGGGGCGTATAAGATTTATGAAATAAGTCTTAAATAAAATAGTCTAAGATAAACAAGCTTCCAAAAACAGCTGAGGCAATTCCATTAGTAGTGAAAAAGGCCATATTGACCCGACTCAAATCATTGGGTTTGACAATCAGATGTTGATAAAATAAAGAGACCAAAAAGACACCTCCACCAATCCAAGTAATCCATCCCATTTGTACGGTTTTGACTTGTGTCAAATAAACAGCATAAATCAGTATTCCTGCAGTGAAAATATGGGTAACTGTGGAAAGTAATAAAGCCCCTTTTCCTCCCAAAAAAGTAGGAATAGATTTAAGTTTTTGGGCATTGTCAAAGGATTCATCTTGCAAGGAATAAATAATATCAAAGCCTGCTACCCAGCCAAATACGACAACACCAAATAAAACAGGAATAATGTCAAAATACCCCGTTACTGCCAGATAAGCTCCGATAGGGGACAATGCCAGTCCCAATCCCAATACATAATGACTCAAAGATGTAAAACGCTTCGTATAACTATACCCCAAAACAACAAGAAGGGCAATGGGTGAAAGCCTAAAACATAACGGATTAATGAGCCAAGAAATGAATATGAATAATAAGACATTAATAATAATAAATAACAAAGCATTTTGTGGCTTAATAATCCCAGCAGCAATCTCTCTACCAGCAGTACGAGGATTGGCCTTGTCAATATGTCGATCCGCATAGCGATTAAAAGCCATGGCAGCACTCCGTGCAAAAACCATTGCCAAAACTACCCATCCTAATGTATCAAATGGAATCCCATTTTCCATTTTGATGACGCCTAAGAAAAAGCCAACCATCGCAAATGGTAAAGCGAAAATGGTATGACTAAATTTAATGAGGGATAGGTAGTTTTGCAACATGATTATTTCTTCGGCTTTGGCGTAACTTTTCCTTTGATGGTCAGTTCTGTTTTGACCGGTTCTGTGTTTGCTGTAAGCGTAACCGTTTTTGAATTAGTCCCAGGTTTTCCTTTAGAGTCAAATACAACATCTATTGCTCCAGTTTCGCCTGGTAGGACTGGGTCAGTAGAGTAGGAGGGGACAGTACAACCACAGCTTCCTTTGGCATTAGAAATGATAAGAGGCTCTGTGCCCGTATTCGTAAATACATAAGAATGCTTTGCTTTTTCCCCTTCTTTGATAGTACCGTAGTCAAAGATTTTATTCTTAAAGTTCATAGTGGTGGTAGGTTGATCTACCGCTACTTTATTATCGTTGAATTTGTTAATTCTTTTGTTGTCTTTTTGGTTTGACGTATTTGCATCGGGTGCTGGCGTGTTTGAAGTAAGCTTCTGCTTAGCTTGTTCACGGATTTCTTTTTCAGTGCTTGAGACGGATTGGCAAGCCGAAAATGAAAAAAGGGTTATAAAGAATAGTAGAAGAAATTTGTTTGTCATTTTGTCATTTTTTGTTTGTCAATTATGGAAGTGTAAAGTTATTGTGGTTTTTGGTTAATTCCAAATGATTGAAGATAAGACTTAAATTCTTTTAAGGAAAATGAACTAATATTATCCTTGGCCGTGAGCCCACCTTTCCTTGCGGCAAATAAACCAAATTGGATATCGTCTATTCCTTTTGTACTGTGTGCGTCTGGATTGATGGATATTTTAACCCCTTTATTTAAAGCCATCGCAATCCACTGATGATCAATGTCTAAACGATATGGATTTGCATTCAGCTCGATAGCAACCTGATTGGCGGCACAGGCATCTATCACCTTTTCAATGTTGACAGGATAGCCTTCTCTTGCGAGTAAAAGCCGACCTGTAGGATGACCCAATATCTGAGTATAAGGATTTTCAATAGCTTTGATTAGTCTATTCGTAGCAGTAGCTTCGTCCATTTTTAAATTTGAATGAATTGAAGCGATGACCACATCAAATTGGCTCAACAAGCTGTCTTCATAATCCAACTTGCCGTCATACAAGATATCAGATTCTATCCCCTTAAATATATGAAAATCATCTATTTCTTTGTTTAATTTTTCTATTTCTTCGAATTGAGCCAATACTCGTTCTCTTTTCAAGCCATTTGCATAGAAAGCTGATTTGGAATGATCCGTCATGACTAAGTATTCATAGTCTTTCTCTTGGGCAGCGAGTGCCATTTGCTCGATAGTATTATGCCCGTCACTCCATTGACTATGGCTGTGTATAACCCCTTTAATATCATTTATTGTGATTAAATCATCAATAGTGGATTGCATTGGAATTTTATTTTCCCATCTTAGTTCGGGTGGAACGAAAGGAAGGTTCGCTTGCGCAAAAATAGCCGCTTCACTTTCAGTTTGATGGGTGCCGTTTATTTTTGATAATACTAATTTTTGAAAACCATGAGAACCCGTAGTATTAAATAATGTTAAGCCGTATTCTTTGCTTGAAACAAATTGAATGGAGAAAGGAATATTGCCTTTTGAGATTCCATCTAATTGTTTGAGCTTGGTTGAGTTTAACTTTGGGTAAGCTTGCGCAAAAATATCAAAATCACCATCTGTTATGAATTCAATTTTATCCAAAATGATAGCTTTTTCCCGAAAGGATCCCGTAAAAGAAATCTGCTTCCCTTTCTCAAGTTTTTTAGAAAAGAATTCTAGCAGAATGATAGCCTCGGGCAAAGCCGTAGCATATAAAAATAGGTCTTGATTTCGCATCGAAAAATGAATTTTTTCAATGATGTCCGCCTGTGTTTTTTCGCCAAAACCTTTCAACTCAATTAATCTATTTTCATGGCAGGCATATAGCAATTCACCAGGCGATTCCACTTCTAATTCTTTCCAGATTGTTCGCACCTTTTTTGGGCCAATCCCTTTGATTCCGAGTATCTCAATCACACCCTTTGGTGTTTTTTTATAAAAATCTTCTAGGTTTTTAAGTCGTTGATTATCAATTATTTCCCTTATTTTTAATGCAGTGTTTTTGCCTATTCCTTTGATAGAGGTGATGTCATTCGAAGACATTTCGGCAAGGGGCGTTGGGGTCTTCCGAATACTTAAATAAGCATTTTTATAGGTCCGAATCTTGAAAGGATTATCTTGATGTAATTCCATAATTTTAGCAAGACGATCGAAGTATGCAGCTATTTCTTTATTGGTCATTAGGGTCAAAAATTTGGATCAAAGGTAATCATTTTTCCCGCCTTT
>CAYRVZ010000131.1:0-1763 GCA_964427815.1 uncultured Saprospiraceae bacterium
CCACCAGCAGTGGAATTTATGACGATGGCGTTGTTGTCAATTTGACAGGCACTGGCACCATTTATTATACAACAGATGGAAGTATACCAGATAGCGCTGCCTCATTATACCTTTCTCCTATAGAAATAGAAGAATCCTCTACACTTCGAGCCATCTCCTATGATGAACAAGGAGAGGCTGGAGACTTACAAACCGAAGTCTATTTAATTGGGGTCAATCACACGATGCCTATCATTTATTTAGCTTTTGAACCAAAGGATTTCTTTGATCCGCAGACAGGTATCTACCCCAACTATACGGAAGATCTGGAAGCAAAAGTAGAGATAACCTTTTTTGAAACAGATGGAACAATCGCTTTCAAACAACCGGCAAAAGCTGAAATACAAGGATCGGCTAGTGCAGAATTTGCGCACAAATCGCTGTCGATTAAAGCTAAAAAATACAACGGCAAAAAACGCTTTGACTATCCCATTTTTAAAGACCTACCCCATGACAGCTACGGCAGCTTCATCATGCGAAATTCTGGACAAGATTGGGATAAAACTTTTTTTAGAGATGCTTATGCGGCTAGCATGGTACAAGACTTAACAGATGTAGGAAACATCATCGATGCGCCTCAAGTCCGTTCTCAAGGTTATCGCCCCGCCATTGCTTATTTCAATGGTGAATATCGCGGGATTTACAATCTCAGAGAGCGATTTGACAAGCGCTACTTCAAGGACTATTTTGGCTGGAAAAAAAATGAATATGACCTGATCAAAGATGGCAATGAAATCAATGTTGTTAAATCAGGAGATATTGAGGACTGGAATGAATATATGAACTTTATCCTTCAAAATGACATGAGCATTCCTGAAAATTATGACTCCCTAAAATCTATCATGGAGGTGGAGGAGTACTTAGACTATATTGTTTTTAATGTATTCATCAATAACCATGATTGGCCTTCAAATAACGTTCGACGCTATAAACATAAAGAGAGTGGTAAATGGCATTGGATGTCCTATGACCTCGATTTCTCTTTATCTCTCTTTAACGAAGGAGGAGTCTGGAACTCAGGGATGTTTTACGATAATGCCTTACAACGCTTGCACAATGGACTTGGTTGGAATTGGCCAAACCCCGAATGGGCCACTCGTCCGTTTAGAGCTTGCGCCCAAAGCCCCGAATGGAGAACGATGTTCATTAATAGAATGGCGGATCAACTCAACACATTATTTCAACCCAACCGCCTACAATCTAGGTTGGACTCCTTTCATACTACTTACCTGCCTGAAGCCCATGACCATCAATGCAGATGGTTTTTTGGGTGTTTTATTCCTTGGGAATCAAATATTGACAAAGTTTCAACTTTCGTAAATGGAAGAGGCCCTGTTGTTAGACAACATTTTGTGCAGCAATACAATGAAGTAACAGGCACCTCTAATGTGACTATTTCTGCCCTTCCAATGGATGGCGGCATGGTCGAATTTAGCACGCTTAATCTTGATGATAATGTTTTTCCTTGGACTGGTATTTACTTCAAAGGCGTAGAGATACCCGTTAAAGTTACGCCTGCTCCAGGGTATGAGTTTGTGGGTTGGTCAGATCCTACTCTAGGGGTAGATGAAGAAGGAAAAATAATGATTTCTACTGATTCTTATAGCCTTACTGCTAATTTTCAGCTAATAGCCCAACCCTTTACTTTGAGTTGCCCCAATGACATAATTGTTTCTACGGTAAGTGATTCCATGATTGTCAATTGGGATGCGCCTATTTTTAAT
>CAYRVZ010000131.1:1863-7906 GCA_964427815.1 uncultured Saprospiraceae bacterium
TCTAATTTTCCGCAAGGTAATACACTCGTAACCTACGAAGCGACTGGGTGTGAAGACACTGTTTCTTGTAGTTTTACGATCAATGTTGAGGCGATACCCTATGAACTCGTTTTGAGCTGCCCCAATGACATAAATGTTTCTACGGTAAGTGATTCCATGATTGTCAATTGGGATGCGCCTATTTTTAATACCAATTGTCCTACTGCGGTGCTTACGCAAACAACAGGACTGGAAGTTGGGTCTAATTTTCCGCAAGGTAATACACTCGTAACCTACGAAGCGACTGGGTGTGAAGGCACTGCTTCTTGTATTTTTATGATCAATGTGTCTATTGAGACATTAAATCAAGGCTGTGGAGAATTCTTAGGCTATACCAAATTGGGCATTTATGAGGGGTATGGCTATTACCAATCCAATGTGAGTAGCACATGGTCAAAAGCTACTGAAACCACCCAGCACATGCTACTCTCCATTCAAAATAAAGCAGAAAATGATTATGTACAGAGTATAACTAAAGAGTCTGTATTTATAGGGCTCAATGACAAAGACAATGAAGGCGCATTAGTTTGGCAAGACCAAACCCTTGTAGCTTATACCAATCTGGCTCCCTATGACTGGGCAGGTGCCAATACCGAAGAAAATGATTATGGTACCTTCTTGCCTTGGGATGGCAAATGGAGCTTTTCGAATCAATGGGTATACCGCCCACATCTAATCAAAAAGGAGTGCATTAACACTACAGTTGAACCCGTTAATGATTGTCCATTAGCCCTAGATGGTTATACATACTGGGGCAAATTCAATGACCATGCCTACTTCCTTTCGGACAATAAAATGACATGGGCAATGGCTTATTCAGAAGCCATCACAAGTGGCGGCTATCTAGCTTCCATAAATTCCTATGATGAAAATCAATACCTACTCAATCTAAATACAGAAATGATATTTATTGGGTATCATGATGACTTGGAGGAAGGCAGTGGGCAATGGGCTAGTGAAGAAGAAATCACCGTAGATTATAGTTTTAATAATAATGAGTCGGGGGATTTTGCGGTTATGAATTTTTGGAATGGTGAATGGGAAATGGTCAATCAATATGTCCAAAAGAAGTTTGTTATTGAAATTGAATGTAACGAGGACAATGAGTCCACAGAAACATCTGATGAAGGAATCGTACTCATCGGGATTAATCCAAATCCTACTTTTGACAATATTGTTTTAGACCTAACTACCCCCAAAGATGAACTTATTAAAACCATCATTTATAATGCCAATGGTCAACGCTTAGAAGCGACGAAACATCCCATACAAATCGGGTCAAATAAAATTGAGTTTGACTTAGTGGATTTAGAACCAGGGGTCTATTTTTTACGTATCACGAGTCAACTAACGGATCAGACTTTACGATTTGTCAAATTACGATGGTAATCAACGCATTTCAAGTTGTTCTAAAATCCATTCCTTTTCCAAGAGGTTTTCTTCTTGTAAGATCTGTTTTTTAAAGTTAATCTTTTCTTTTTTATCGAATTGATTCAGTTCGGCTAACTTACGAATAAACTTGATTGTGTTATTCAATAACTCATAATAATAACCAATGACTTTCTTTCTTTGAACATAGTACTTTAAGGAATGTAAGTCCTGAAACAATAAATCCATCTGACCAATTTCCCAATAAATTTTTATTTGAAGTAATCTAGCTGTTACAGCGGGAAAAAACTGCTTATAATTCACATTATTAATATGAAAAATAGCGCTGTCAAAATTTTTCAATGAATATTCCAATCGAGCCTTATTCAAACTATACACCTCCTTTCTTTCCTTTTTGTTCAATAAATCTGTATAGGTATTCAAGAAGGAATCAACCCACTCTAATTCTTTTTCTTTAATGGCCATACCCACGATATTACTAAAAGTTGTCTGTGATAGATAACCATTTTTCATTAACAGATTCAAATCTAATCCTTTCTTATAAAAAGCCAAAGCCTCTGGAACATAACTAATACTTGTTTCATTTATATTTCGAATATAGAAATTTAATATCATTTTAAATACGTCTTGAAATTCACTTTGAGAAAAAGAATGTCTATTCGCAAATAACGTTTCCTTGATAGTCGCAAAATAATTCTTATTCCCTGTAATCAATTTTATGAAATAATAATAAATAGAAATTGTAGGGAAAGATAAGAACTTTTTCTGATTGGCAAGTTTCATTGTCAAGTCTAAATCGGGAAAAGAATATTGGCTATCAAATAAAGAATGAAACAAAATCCCAGTACAAATATTCCGTAATTTTAGGGACAGATAAAACCTATCTAACTTATCAGATAACACAGCATAATCAACCTCTGTACTTTTGGCTGCTTCCACCAATACTTCTAGGTTTTGTTCCTCTAGCCGATACTGCCCATAAAAGAAGGCCCAGTCTTTTTGTTCATAGGTTTTGTCCCGGTATCGAATTAGTTTCTTTTGGTACAAATGTGGGTCTTGCTGCTTTTTCAAAGCAGATAATAACGCCAAAGATTGGGCAGATTCATCTTTCAAATACACTTCTACTGAAAAAAACAGCTCCACCTTTTTCTTTAGGTAACTTAGCAGTAGTCTAAATTCCTGTCCATTATACTTTTTTTCAGGAAAAGCCTGATCAAACACTTGTTGTTTAGTTAATTCCACCAAGTCGATCTCCTCATCCAATAAAACGGCACTTAGCGCTATCAAATCTTGACGTGTATTAAAATAGGGTGTACGCACAAAGAACAAAAAACGTCGCTTATCCTTAGTTGACATAGCAGCAATACTCTTGGCAATAATGGTTTTTTTCATCCGAAATCCTCTTTTTACTCCTAAAACAAGGCCTTATAGGCTACAAAAGCATGAATGTAAAGATAATAAAAAAAATTAATTTCTACAATTAAAACATTCGTAAAACTATAAAAAATTGATTATCAATCATTTACATAAATTTTTAGATATTTTATCAAAAAAAAAATCTACAAACCCATTTTTATGTATTTTGTCCTTATCAAAATATAGCTGACTTTTGCATTATTATAAGTCTCTATCATGAAAAAGAAAGTACTCCTACTCCTCGCATTAAGCTTGGCGTACATTACGTCCCTAACGGCTCAATGCTATCCTGCGGGCTTGACATTGAGCACACAGGCGGAAATCAATGCATTCCACACAAACAACCCCAATTGTACTTCTATTGTGGGAGATTTACTCATCTCTGGGGCTGATATCACTAACTTAGATAGCTTAACCTATCTAACGTCTTTTGCTGGAGCATTGCGCATTGAAGAAAACCCGAATTTAACCACCCTCTCTGGGCTTCAAAATGCTACCTCCATTGCGGGTGATCTAAAAATAAAAATCAATAACAGTTTAACCAACATAGAAGCCCTGAGCGGATTGACATCTGTCGGTTACAATATTGAAGTCATTCTCAATCCATCCTTAACTAACTTAAAAGGACTAGATCAGATTCAAGCGATTGAGTCTGCTTTAATCATTGGAGATAATCAAAGCCTACAAAGCCTCACGGGTCTAGAAAACATTAAAAGCGTCCAAAGGTCTATGTGGATTGGGCTTAACCCAAACTTATCAGATATCACTGCTTTAAATCAACTGACCACTATCGGAGACAGCCTTCAGTTCAAGAATCTTCCTACATTAAACTCCCTTGCTGGCCTGTCCAATTTAACGACTGTCGGAGGAAAAATCACCCTGCAAGATTTGGCCGTGTCTAATTTTACAGGATTAGAAAAATTACAATCTATTGACACCCTGATTATTTGGTACAATAAAGGACTCACATCGCTAGCGGGCTTATCAAATCTAACCCAAGTCAATGGATTCCTCTCTATCTTATTCAATGACGATCTAGTAGATCTTCAGGGACTAGAGAAGCTTGAAATGGTCAACGGCTATTTAGAGATAAACTATAATGCTAAATTAACAAGCCTACAAGGACTTAATAAACTAAACCAAGTAAACGGTTTTTTGTCCATCATGTCAAACGAAACCTTAACCGACCTCACCGATCTATCGGCGCTTGACACCCTGCTTGGTGATTTTCTATTAATCTCCAACAATCAATCCCTTACGTCCATAGAGGGATTTGATAATTTAAAATATATAGAAGGAGCTTCTGTGTCTATACATGACAACCCGAATTTAGCCTCCTGTGGAATTCCCAGTATCTGTTATTTTTTAACGTTTGCTGACTTCTTCGACGTTTACAATAATGCTCCTGGATGTGACCATCCCAGTGACGTTGAAAACACCTGTGGTGCGGCTATTATTGAAGGTTTTGTTTTTTCAGATTTCAATAATAATTGTTCGTTAGACCCAGGCGAGATCCCACTACCCAACTGGCCCATTATTGCCGTTCAAGGTGCAGATACTTTATATAGTTTCTCTAATCAATCTGGAATATTTAAGCTTTTTGCGCAAGCGGGTACCTATCAGGTACAGGCCATACCGCCTCTTTACTGGAAGGAAACCTGTACGGGTATTCAGGAAGTGGTATTACAGCAAAGCACAGTTGAAAACATTAACTTCTTTGGGGCAAAGGACATTCCTTGTCCAAGATTGCAAGTGGATATTTCTTCCTCCACTCAGATGTCATGCGATGGACTAAACTACTACGTGGATTACTGCAACCAAGGTACAAATGCAGCCGCAGAGACGGCCGTGGATATTACCTTTAGTGAAAGTATCACGATAGATTCTGCCAGTATTGACTATATTGATCTAGGAGACAATCATTTTCAATTCGCATTAGGGAACACACCCGTTGGTTTTTGTGGACAATTTGTCGTCCATGGGCATCTCAGCTGCGGCACCATTACGGGGCAAGTGGCCTGCGCCTCCGCCGTTATATCCCCGCATGATATCTGTACGCCATCCGATCCCAATTGGTCAAATTCTTCTTTGAAGATAACTGCTGAATGTACAGATAGTCTTCGCTTTGAAATAGAGAATATTGGTGAGGGGACTGCTCCACCCAGTACGTATGACATTATCATTGAAGAGTGGGTTTTACTTCGTGGAGACAAGGAACTACCCTCTGGCGATAAAATCGTCTTTACTTTCCCTAAAGATGGCAAAACCTATACCGCCAGAGTGGATCAAGTTCCTTTTCACCCTGGCAAATCAAACCCCTTGGTTGCGGTCGAAGGCTGCACAGACCTATCCACTTTTTCTACAGGATATGTCTTACAATTTCCTGAAGATGATGCCAATGCTTACATCTCTATTAACTGCCAAGAAGTTGGAGAATTAAATCAAGTAAACTTTCCTTTGGGGTATAGCAACAAGCACTACATCGAAAGAGGGCAAGATATCGAATATAAAACTTCCTTCCAAAATACTCAGAATGATACCCTACAAAATATCGTCCTCAAAGAAGTGATTTCTCCATATTTAGATTTAACCACGCTACAAATGGGTGCTAGTAGTCACCCCTATACTTTCAAGATAATAGCAGATACATTAATCATCCATTTCAAGAGTCTCAACCTTCCGTATAGTGCTGTTAACCCTATTCAGTCTAAAGGTTTTATCAAATATAGAATCAGTCAAAAACCAAATTTGGCCAATGGAACCATCATTGATAATACAGCGTTCATTTATTACGGCACTCATTCGGCTATTGTAACAAACAGCGTTTTTAATACCATTGAAGAAAATTTTGTATTGGTGGAAGTCCAAAACCCTAACAACAAGGACATCACCATCACCGCTTCACCCAATCCATTTACAGACCAAACCCAGCTAAAAATCGAAGGAATTAGCATCCAAAATGCTCAATTTTTATTATTTGACTCCACAGGAAAGATATTGCGTCAGGAGTCATTTTCGGGTAATAATTACGACCTTCTTCGTAAGGACTTACCGGCTGGAACTTATCCATTCCAATTTGTTCTAGACAATAGAACGCTTGCAAATGGACAAGTGACTATTTATTAGCTATTAGATTTTGTACTTAATTACTGAGAAGTCGTGTACGTGACACGGCTTCTCTTTTTTGCTTCTCTTCAAT
>CAYRVZ010000132.1:0-7867 GCA_964427815.1 uncultured Saprospiraceae bacterium
TTTCTGTATTTCCAATAGAAGGAATGACTATCAAATATGTAATGGGTATTGATGCGTATAGTTTACGAGGTAATACCTTTCAGCCACGTGTACCCTACTCTCCAGTATCAGCAGCATTCTTCAATGATGGCTATGTAGCGATTGCCAATTCTACCCTATTCAAAATGAATAACGACATTACGGCTAGTTATCACAAAGATTTATTGGAAAATCTTGAATCTACGACTACCTTAGGATGGTCTAGGTGGAATACTAAAACAGACTTTTCTTCTGCTGCCGGAAGAGATTTAGCCCCTTTTGTGCAAACGTTAGGTGCTGCAACCAATCTATTTCAGGCTCCTACTGAATATGTAGCTGAATCCTGGATCAATGGGTATTTCTTACAACAGAGCTTTGGATATAATGACTTCCTGTATTTAACCTTAGCAGGACGTGTAGATGGCTCTTCTAGGTTTGGAGTAGATCAACGGAATCAATTCTACCCAAAAGCAAGTGCCAGTTTAGTCCTTTCTGAAATGGGTGGATGGAAATCTTCTAGTATTGCTAATGTTTGGAATAATTTCAAATTAAGATTTTCTTATGGTAAAGCAGGTAACTTAACGGGCATCGGTCCATATACGAGATTTACTAATTTTACTTCTCAGACCCTTGCGGGAAAAAGTGCAATTGTACCGAATAGTAGTTTAGGTAATCCGAACATCAAACCCGAGCAACAAACGGAGGTTGAATTTGGTACAGATATGAGTTTCCTTAAGAATAGAATTGGCTTGTCTTTGACTATTTATAATCAAAAGATTACTGACTTATTATTGAATAGAGATTTGGCTCCATCTAGTGGCGGAGGAAGTATTATTGAAAATATAGGAGAGATGACCAATAAGGGTATTGAAGTAATGCTAAGTGGTCGTCCTATCCGAACCAAGGCTTTTTCTTGGGATATGACGGTGGCTTATAACACCTTCAAGAATGTAGTAAATGGTATTGGAGGCGGGCGCGCTGGTATCTCATTGAGAGGCGGTGGAGGTGCACAAAGCGCCATTGATGGAGAGTCTTTGGGTGTTTTCTTTGCTCGTCAATATGCTAGAAATGCAGACGGTTCTTTATTGTTGAAGCCAGTTGATGTTGATGGAGGTGTCGTGATGTTACCACAAGTTGCCCGAGGCAATGATGTCACAGGAGAATTAATGTATGATGATGACGGGCAGCCCATGGGCACACCTGTACGGGTTGTATTAGGAGATCCAAATCCAGATTGGACGGGTTCTTTAATCAATGAATTTAAGTACAAGAAGTTTGGGATGCGTTTACAATTTGATGCTGTACAAGGCTTTGATGTTTGGAATTGGAATAGTATTACCAGTAACAACGTAGGTTCAAGTTTACTTTCTGAAAAGGAATTAAAAGGAGAAATACCACGTGGCTGGGTCGCTGCAATCGGTGGCTTTGTGGGACCTAGAATTCAAGAAGCGCACGTTGAAGATGGTTCTTTTGTCAAATTGAGAGAGTTGTCTATATCTTACGACACTGGAAAAGTAGGATCTGCTTTTTCTAATATGACTGTTTCTTTGATAGGCCGAAACTTGAAGTCTTGGGATAATTATAGTGGATTTGATCCAGAGACAAACTCAGCAGGTCAAAGTTCTACCGTCC
The DNA here is from genome assembly GCA_964427815.1 of uncultured Saprospiraceae bacterium. Lineage (GTDB taxonomy): Bacteria > Bacteroidota > Bacteroidia > Chitinophagales > Saprospiraceae > HyVt-613. Next base: position 1,651 of record CAYRVZ010000132.1, read on the forward strand.
GTGGAGATGACTTTGGTAATATTCCCATTCCTAAGACTTGGTTATTGGGTTTAAATGTTTCCTTTTAATAATAGCTTGCGCAAAAGCAAGTTAATTCTTCAACTTAAAAATAAAGAAATATGACAATCAAAAATTTCTTTTTATATATGCTTCTTCCTGCTGTGTTGCTTTTTGCATCCTGTAAGAAAGAAGAATTGGTCAATCCCAATGCTGCGACTGACCAACAAATTCTCAATTCGACCGATGGCTTATTAGGCATGGTCAATGGGATGAAATACCGCTACTCTATCGGAGGCGCTAGCCCATTATATGCAGCAATATCTGCTAATGGACTTTCTAGCCATGAATTACAAATTCTGAATGCTGGTAATAGTGAACTAGCACAGCTTGGTGACGGAGGGGAAAATGTCTCTCCTGACAATGGCGTGCTAAAAAGTCTTTGGACTGGCTTGAATTTAGTTAGTGCTGATGCTGACAAAGTAATTGAAAACGCACCTTCTGTTATTCAGGATGCTGGCACTAAGGCAGCTACCATGGCGTATGCACATTTTTTCAAGGCTCTTGCCTTGGGCTCAATGGCTCAGTATTGGGAAAAAGCACCCATTCGAGCGACAGAATCTGCCTCGTTTGTGGATCGTAATTCAGTACTAGAAGAAGCTGTATCAAATTTAAACACAGCCAAGACGTTTAGTGATACAGAACCTTCTAATGCATTCAATCAAGCAGTCAGTGGAGACATTGATATTAAAAATTCAATTTTGGCTTTAACGGCTAGATATGAAATGATGCTTGGCCATTATGCCAAAGCGAAGGCAGCTGCTAGCGCAGTAGATTTATCTTCTATGTCTGTTTTTGTTTTCGACAATGTAGCTCCAAATCCTGTTTTTAGAACTTCTTTAATCACTCAAAATGTCTATGACTATAATGATGATTTTGGACTTCCTGCTAGTTTAGCTCCTAGTTCTGCCGACGGACGAATAGCCTTTTATATTACACCAAATGCTACTGACGGAATCGGCTTTTTCCTTTCTGATGAAACTCCCATTCCCTTGTACCTTCCTGGCGAAATGCATTTGATAATGGCAGAAGCAGATGCTAGATTGACCCCTACGGATTTGACAGATGCAGTTGCTAGTTTAAATATGGTATTGACGAAAAACGATGATGCATTTGGAGTCAACGCTAATTTATCAGCTTATTCAGGAGCAATGACGGAAGAAGCCGTTTTGACTGAAATCTATAAAAATAGGTGCGTCGAACTGTATATGAGTGGTTTAAAACTTGAAGACAGCAGACGATTCAATCGTCCGGGTCCAATGGGCGCGAATGCAGAGCGTAATCGTAATTTTTACCCTTACCCTACTGTGGAGCGGGATAACAACCCGAATACACCTGCGGATCCTGTTATTTAATTTTTTTACTTTTTAAAAAAAGTCCTATCTTTATTTTAAAGATAGGGCTTTTTTATTTTGACAGTAAATAAACTTATCGCAGAAGGTTAGTCGCTACTGACTTTTAAAAGTATAATAATTCAAGCGAATCTACAACAAAATCCGAAGCTAGATTCTCTAAATTTACCGCTTCGCCAAGCTGCTTCACCCAAACAGTGGTCATACCCAATTGGTGCCCGAAAGCAATATCCGAAGGCATGTCCCCCACCATTATGGACTTGGTAAAATCAATTTCTGGAAAGTCCAACTGAGCTTGTAAAGCCATACTCGGACTAGGCTTTCTACAATTAGGAATAGCATCTGCCCAATCTGGGCAATAATAAATAGCATCAATTATGCCCCCAGCATCTAGTACTTGCTTACGCAAAAATTCATGTACATCATCAACATCTCTTCCAGACATCACCCCCTTTGCAACACCTTGTTGATTTGTAATAACAATGATTCTACCAAAGCATTTTGAAAAACGCTTGATAGCCTCCAAAATGCCCGGTAATATTATAAATTCATCTATGGACTTTACATAGTCATCTACCAATCTTTTGTTGATCACGCCATCCCTATCTAGAAAGAGTGTCCAAGATTCATCCACCCGATTTCCTTTCGGTAATATCATTGCCTTATTCAAAATAAAACGGCTTCTATTAATTCACAAAAGATATGCCCAACTGTAATATGCGCTTCTTGAATTCTAGGGGTATCGTCAGACGGCATATTGAGTAATATATCACTCACTTCTTTTAATTTTCCGCCATCGTGCCCAGTCATCCCAATGGTGAGTACACCGATTTTTCTGGCTTGCTCAAATGCCTTGATAACATTAGACGAATTTCCAGAAGTAGATAACCCAAATAATATATCTCCTTCCCGTGCTTTTGCTACGACCATACGCGCATATACTTCATCGAAGCCATAGTCATTAGCAACAGAAGTCAGGTAAGAGCTATTGACATGAAGTGCTTCCGCAAAAAGTGGCCGTCTATCCAAATAAAACCGTCCAGATAATTCTGCCGCAATATGTTGAGCATCTGCTGCACTCCCGCCATTTCCACAAAAAAGTAGTTTCTTGTCGCTTTGGAAAGCCTTGACGGACAAAGCTACGACCTCTTGTATTCGAGCGATAAGTTCCTTATCCGCTACCATCGCCTCTTTTACTGAAATGCTTTTCAGCAGAATATTTTTAATCCTGTTATCCATATTGTTTTCTATGCGTGATACTGTTAAAACTACAAATCCCTTTATTTGTTTTGCACAGGTATCAACTAGACATTGGTTCTATTAAAACAAAAAACAGATTGACGCGAATCAATCTGTTTCAACAAAGGTAGTGAGGATAGGCAGATTCGAACTGTCGACCTCTTGCCTGTCAAGCAAGCGCTCTAAACCAACTGAGCTATACCCTCAAGTATGGTGCAAAGGTAAACTTTTTTTTAGAACAGACCACAGATAATCATAAAAAAAACCAAAGGCTTTTCGTCCTTTGGTTTTATCATGCTTAGTATAAAACTAATATATCAATACTCCCGATACGCAGAGGGATCAATATTAAAACCCTTTGTGGATTTAATTGAAATCGTTTTTGACCAAGCTACAGCTTCTTGGTTGTCATACAGTACGGTCACACGGACATTATACCTACCCGCACGATTATAAAAATGATTGACAGCGCCATCTTTACAGTTCTTTTGTACACCATCTCCAAAATCAAAGACATAAGTTGCCATGGGATCAAAGCTACGTAGTTTAAACTTAATCTGGTTAAAAGGCTGAAAAGAGCCCGAATATTTAACCCAATCAGTTTTCATCTTACCATAGGCTCGTTGGATATTCTTACGGCTATCGTAATTGACTTTTACTGGCTGAAAGTTAGTTTCTTCAACAACTAGATGACCGTTGGAAGACCAAAAAAACAGGAAAACAATCAAAAAAACACCTAGTAAGACAACAGAAGAACCAAAGACAAATCCTTTTGCACGTGATTTTTCTTCTGCCAAGTAGGTAATAATAGACTCATTAGGAGTAGTTTTTTTACTCATTCGATTTGATTTACAACGGTTCCAAAAATACAAGTTTCATCAGTAAACACAACAAAAATCAAGCCATATAGCCGTTTTCCGTAATGTTTACGTATCGTTTAATCAAAGTCGAATTAATAGTATAGGTGCGGTTATCCCAAAGGACAGCACAAAGATACATATATTTTTATATAAATTCAAATTTTTCATATATTGTGACAGGGTAATAATCTTAGGTCATTGATTTACAAAGAGTTGCCCACAAAAGAAAATTTAGCTCTACCATTTAAAAGACTGCTTTTTCGCATCCACCACTCAAAAGGTCATTGAGTCAGCAACTGAAGGACAGCATAAGGCTGAATTAATAGTCCAGTCTCCTTATTATTTCGGGTCTTTTTTCCTGTTTCCGAAAGGATTCTGTACACTTCTTTGGTTGACATTTTAGGGTTGATAGACTTCATCATAGCAATCAATCCAGCCACAAAAGGAGTCGCCATGGAAGTTCCATTCAAGAAAGCATATTGATCCTCAGGCAGAGTTGAATATATAGCGACTCCCGGGGCTGCTATACCCATATTCAAATCCCCTACGTCGTTAGAGAATATTGCCCTAGCCAACGTACTATCAATAGCGGACACTGTAATGACCCCTGGAATATTGGCAGGAGAAGTACCCGTTGCATTTCGATTTTCATTACCAGCAGCTACGACTACGATCGCTCCTTTTCTATTAGCATATTTGATGGCTTTTTCATAGGCTTTTTGTCGCCGTTTCCCTACTCTTCCACCCAAAGACATGGATATAACGCTTACACCGTTATCCGCGGCTTTAAGAATCCCATCAATAATGGATTCTTGGGTCCCCATCCCATTGGCATTCAAAACTTTGACAGAAGTGATGGAATAAAATAGATTTCCCAGCCCAAAAGAGGCAATCCCAACTCCATTATTAGTCACTGCTCCAGCTATTCCAGCACAATGCGTCCCATGTCCCTGCGGATCATTATCTGACTTTTTTTCGATAGAAGTATAATTGGCCTTTAAGTCCTCATGCCTAGCATCAACCCCCGTGTCTAATATGGCTAATTTCACCTTTCTTTTTGGCTTAATTTTCTGCTTGCGCAAAAAAGCATAAAAGGGCTTCATTTCTAAAATCTTCATTGCCCATTGTCTATTCGTTTCAGGGTCATTTACTCCATAGTCGTCACTCAAGTTTGTGGCAGCAACGACATTTATAGGCTTAACCTGAATGACCTCATTGGCTTCAATCGACTGTACTTGAGGACTATTCAGCAGTATTCTCTTTATTTGAGCCACTGACTGTTCATCATTCTTCAAGACGTTGACCACTAAATAGTCGTCCAAATCCGTAGCGTTATTGTCTGATGGTTCAAATGCATTTCTGAAATCAGCTAATCCCTTTAATCTTAAATTCAATACTTCTAAATCTGCATTAGATTCCATTTCAACCAACCATTCTCCCCTTTCATCTACTTTGTAAACTACCTCTACACTAGCAATTGCCTTTTCCATTGACCTTACGGCAAAACGCTGAAAAACACCAAGCAAGAGTAAAATTATCGCCCAAAAAACAATCGTCTTTGGTTTCAACAGCATCAAGACCCAATTGATAATCGCCAAAATCGCCATGTCTCTAAAAGCCAAGAATAATTTATCTCCCCAGCTTATTTGCGCAAAAACCAGACTAAGTGCATACATCCCTAAACCCAGCAGAAATGCTATCCGTGCCAAACGAACAAGCCCTTCTTTTTTTTCATACTGAAACCAAAGCATCAAACTAATCAAGGATAGCATAAAACCCAGTGGATACAGAAATAGAGGTATCATAAAATTGAATTTTTAGATTTTCACGAATGCCCAATGTAAGGATCCTTTAGATTCCATACCCTTTTATTCTAAAAAATAAGATTAAGTCCATTTTCCGAAAGGAATTAGTAATGGTCTAGTTATCCAGCAGGCCCAAACATTTTAAATACAGGCTTGTTATCAACCATCGTTTTTTTGACCCAACAATTCGATGTCTGAATGGTCTCATTTTTCTTATTGGTCACCTCGAAGGTCACTTTATAATTATTATTCCCCGTAAGACCAATTTTCTTGACTTTGATGTCCGAAATATCCTCAAACACCATGCACTTATATTTTCCCTTATAATCCCCACAAAAGAACTCATTGGCAAAATTTACGGTATTATTTTCATGAATTTCAATTAATTGCATTTCATAAAAATCTTTTTCTAATAGTTTTACCATTTTTTTATAGTTGTGCTTTTTAGTTGCTTGTACTATTTCCTGAGAAAAGGATTCAATGGTTTCCGCCTTACTGGCTTTTTTTGCTGTGGAGCAACTAGCCAGAAAGCTGAATAGAACAAGAACAATCGTAAATCTCATATTTATTTTTTAAGGATTAAGAGCTTGAAGCTCCAAAATTTTTATACTTGTGTAAAACTAAACCAGTCGTCAATAATTAGGAGGATTATTTGATAGATGACATTCAATGATTTAAAGGTGTACAAGCGGCAATATAATACGGTAAAAAGTGATAAAGGTTGGCGAATCTAGGAATCTAGAAGTAAGGGCGCCATTACCATCAAAATGGGGCGAATGGCCTCAAAGATCGAGAAAGAGACATAATTGTTTATGGTGATGTTTTTTATCTTCATCCTTTTTTTAATTTTGATGTATTGCTTGTTTCTTTTCCATCTTATTTTGAATTATGAATTATGAATGTT
>CAYRVZ010000133.1:0-7808 GCA_964427815.1 uncultured Saprospiraceae bacterium
GATTTCATTAAAAGCACTATCATCCAAAATCCGTTTAACTTTTCTCTTTTTTAAAGGTATTTCTGTTCCAACCAATTCTTCCTTGATTATGGCAGAGAGGCTATCCTCAGGAAAAATACCGTTGATGTTTATACTTGTCTGCTGTTTTTTGAAAGGTTGAATTTCTAAGGAGGGTAATGTGAATTTGTTGTTTTTGGGTTCTTCGTACATTACACTAAAGCTCACCTCACTGTATAGCGCAGATAAAATGGACCTACCACTGTCAAATAAAGGACCTATACCGATTCTACGTAGGTTGCTGGTTAGCCATATATTTCGTGTAGTGTCAATTAAGATGGGTTTTGAAACCTTTTTTAAGAGCTTCTCTATTAAAGGCTGTAGATTACCCATACTTGAGATTTGAGCATCAATCGTTTGCGCAAGCTGAGGGGCAACTTGGTTGACAGCAGCATTTGATAATTTTTCAATAGGTATTTTAATTCCTAAAAGTTCAGCTTTTGGCTCTTTGATCCACTGAAATCCATCTGTTTGTGTATGTGTGGTAATTCGCCAATCAGAACCGAATGTGTACGCTGATTTAAATCGAATTTGGAGGGTGCCTTTAGCTTTCGCAAATGCATTTATGTTTGCTTCAATATTGACAGGGAGGCTTATGAAAAGTTGATCGTCTTTGAATAAAGCATTCATTTTTCCGTTTCGAGACGCCAAGACTTTGATGCTTCCTTTCGAAAATGGGTGAGACATGGCGTCGTCGATTTTTTGTTCTAGCAAAGTAATGAAATCTTGTTTGTCAAGTTTAACCTCCGCATATAAGATCGATTTCATTGGAAATTTATTTAGTTTTTGCATGCTGAATTTATGAGTGTTGCACCCAAAAAAGACGACAATAAAAAGTAATATTGAGAATTTAATCTTCATTTTTTGGGGTTCGTTTGAGGACAATAAACCCATCCTTTTCATAGATAATGGGAGCGTTAGTATGTTCACGAACGCTTTTAAGGCTGGTGTTTTTTATGATGATATAAGTTGGCTTATCAACAGCCCCAATTAAAAACCAATGCCACTCATAGGCTTTGGGATTCGTATGTGGTTTTACTTTGCCATAAAATAAATGAGCGTAACTTTTATACGCCCATGGATAGAGATAACAATCCTCCTTTTCTTTGGATTTGTAAAATTCAATAATGCTACCTTGTGAATAACCTTCAATCTTATTGATAAATACACTAAGCGTTAGCCATACAAAAATACCCATCCCAATAAAAATACCTGAATATGCGAGCTTGGGTTTTCGTTTTTCTGTCAAAAACCACCATATAGATAGGGCAATTAGCCAAAGCCCAACTAGAATATTCCATCGTTGCCATTGGACATTGGCGGATAAGTTTGCTTGCGCGAAAGAGTCATTTAGATATGGCTTTAGCCAATGAATATGCTGGCCAAGAATAGGCACAAAGGCAAATAAAAGTCCAAAAATAATACCAAAAAATAAGATAAATCGCTTAGGACGTAATGGTATTTCAGTCCTAGTTTTTAGCTCTTTGGCAATGGCCATTCCGGCATAATAGGTAATGGGGAAGTAAGCTAAAGAGGAGTAATGAACTATTTTTGATTTGACTATTGTAAACAAAACGAGTACGACCCAAAAAGTTACAGACATCAATCTATTAAAAATGTACGTATCATTCCTTTTCTTTATTTCCTTACGGAAAATCAACCCACGAATGGCTAGAAAACTTGCAGGAAAAACCCCAAACAATAAAACCACAACATGATAACCCCAGAAACCTCCATGTCCTGCATCTGGTGTGCTAAATAATCTGATTTGATATGTTACAAATGTCTTTAGGAACCAGGTTCCATGCATCATTATATCTGGACCAAACCATATTAAAGTGGTGACTAATGCCGTCATGGACATGAGCGTGACATGCTTAAACAATGTCCTGAAATCTTTAAAACCTCTGACCATCCATTCTATTCCTATCACTAGTAGGGGAATCAAGTAGGCGACTGGACCTTTTGTAAGAATGCCTAAACCAATGAAGAATCCTGATAGAAGGGCATAAACCCAAGGTTTGTGTTTAAGCTTACTGACTGATTTAGTTTTTGCGAAAGCGTAACCATAGTACAATATGCCTAAAAAGATAAAGTAATTAAACCAAGGATCAATAATACCTGAACGAAAATATAGGTGGGGCAGGATAGAGCCCAAAAAAGCTAAGGCCCAATATTTCCCTGCAAGGGGCTGTTCAGTCATTTTGGACCCAACACGCATCAAGGTGAAAAGAGTCAATAAACCAGCAATTGTATTGGGAAATCTGGCGGCAAATTCATTAATACCAAATGCCTTCATGGACAGGACTTGCATCCATATATATAGAGGAGGCTTTTCCCAAAAGGGTTGAAAATTAATCTGAGGTTGAAAGTAATTGCCTGACACAATCATTTCTCGCGCACATTCTGCAAAGTTTAGTTCATCCCAATCAAATAGATGGGCATTACCTATAAAAGGGATAAACAGCAGTGCTGCTAGCCCTAATATCCACCAATATATCTTCCCATATTCAGCTTTCATGCGCCGCAAAAATGAGCATTTTTATGTAAAAAAAATAGGAATTGGTAAAATCAATTTATAAAATTTAGTTCTTTTGTTAAATAGCCTGATTTTAAGCTATCCAATGTACTGTCGGTCAATTCTAAATCCGTTTGTGTGTACTTAGACAATGACGAAAAAATCCCCGCTCCATCAGGGATGTTGGTGTAACTTGTGCTGACTTCAGAACCCGTTAACCCTGTATTGGCAGCATTTACCGAAAAATATTTTTTAATTTCTTTTCCGCCCGCAATGACTAGGATATCGATGCTTACAAATTTACGGTTGACATTTTTTACAGGAAGGTGCTCTTTCAAAAAATGAAAAAAGCGTTTACTTTCAAATGACTTCTTTTTATTTCCAGACCCAGTGGCGATTGGATTGATGCCTACTACTGGCTTCCAAGTAATCTTTTTGGCTACAAATTGATTGGGATTATCTGCTGTATTTTCTTTATAATGGAGGGTGACCCCAATATCGTACACTTTTGCCCCTGCGGCTTCTTTCCAGACGACGATATATTTCTTTCCATTAAAATCCACTTTCGTATTGGGTAACGGTGTAAGCAAAAATGGAGACCCTACAAGTTGGGTGGTTACTTTAGTTTCAGGAAGGCGGTCTCCTTTGTTAATAATCAATTGATAATCAACTCCTTCCGATAGTGAAATATCCACCGTTTTAATTTTGTAAACATAATTTGGAGATTGCGCCCAAATACCTGTATCGCGTGCGAAGCCTTCTAAATTGGCATCCACCCGAGTAAGCATATAGGTCTCATCCGTTGCTAGATTTTTTATCTGTACAGTAGCATTTTTGTAATAGATTGAATCAGGATTCTTTGTAAATTCTAGTGGGCTTTTGTCTTTGTCAATGAAACCTCTTTCCACCCGTATATATTGGGCAGTATCTGAAGGAGATAACATCCCATATACGATAGGGATATCCTTCCAAGGAGCAGTCAAGTCTAGTTCATTGTCACAAGAAGACCAAAGGGTACTTAATATTGTAAGTATCACCAATAGGCGTATATGTTTCATATAAATTCATTTTATGGTAGGCAGTGAGCTTGCGCAAAAGCAAAGTCAAAAGTACATCATTTTGTGGTAACGTAGTCAAAAAGAATGTCGTTGTGAATTGATTTATCGGAATTATGACAAAAAAATGTTACTTTTTATCTAAAACATCGTTTCTTGCATTAGTTTTCCGACTGTACGGAATCAAAAAAAAATAAGAATGTCGATACACAGCGAAGTTAAAAAAGTAACCACCCATGTTCTGCATAATATGAAGGAGAAGGGAGAAAAGATTGCCATGTTGACGGCATATGACTATTCTATGGCACGTATCTATGACGATGCTAAGATCGATGTGATTTTAGTAGGGGATTCGGCTTCAAATGTAATGGCGGGTCATGAAACCACTTTACCAATCACCTTGGATCAAATGATTTATCACGCTTCCTCGGTCATTCGGGGTATTAAACGTGCACTAGTGGTCGTAGATTTACCATTTGGAACCTATCAAGGAAATTCACGCAAAGCTTTAGAGTCTGCCATTCGAATCATGAAGGAGTCAAGGGCTCATGCTGTAAAGCTAGAAGGAGGGGAGGAAATAAAAGAGTCGATTGTTCGTATTTTGTCAGCAGGTATCCCCGTGATGGGACATTTAGGGTTGACGCCTCAGTCTATTTACAAGTTTGGTACCTATCAAGTTCGGGCTAAAGAGGAGTTAGAAGCCGCGAAACTAGTGGAAGAGTCCAAAATGCTTCAAGATATAGGCTGCTTCGGCTTGGTTTTAGAAAAAATACCCGCTCTGCTTGCAAAGAAAGTTTCTAATCAATTAACTATTCCAACGATTGGAATAGGAGCGGGTAGTGGCACTGATGGGCAAGTTCTGGTTTCACACGATTTGCTAGGGCTTACTAAGGATTTTAACCCCCGCTTTTTACGTAGATATTTAAGCTTATACGACGATGTTAAAATTGCCGTAGAACAGTATATCCAAGATGTGCGGGATGTAGATTTTCCAAATGAAAAAGAGCAGTATTAAATTTTTACCGCTAAATATTTTTCTAAAATAAATTTACTCATTCATAATTTTCTTAACAAGAATCCCTGCATCATCCTTTACTTAACAAAAACGCAGAGGGTAAAATTTATGCCCAATCGTGCTAATAGGGCATAGTATTACGAAACCCTTTCCAATTTTAATTGGAAAGGGTTTCGTAAATTAATTTAATGGAAGTTCCACATTAGACCAATAGCACCCGTTCCGACTTTAGGGCCTTTTCCCGTTTTAAACGCTGGGTCCAAATTTGCTTTGGCATAAGCTGAAAGATGTTTATATCCAAGAATTATCGTGGGCGAAAATCTAAAGGGCTCAAAATTGAAATTTCCTTTTGTTTTATCTACTTGTCTTTGTCCGTCATGTTCGTATTGGACTTTGCTTTTAGCGCTCAAAAGGTAGCCCGCTTCTAGACCCAGTGCCAAACGAAATCCGTCATCTGCATTTCTTTTGGTATTGAATTCGAGTAATAAAGGAATGGTTAAATATGTAGTCTTTAGGTAACTTTTGGTCAATTGATTAACAGTGTCTAGGGTTGCCCAAGTATTAACGCTGTTATGGCTAATTCGCACATTCTGATTCAGCAATGCATACCGATTAAATTCTACGGCTATACCCGAAGATATACCTACGTATGGAGTCCCTAAATCCAATCTTCGAGAATAAAAATTATAAGCAAAATGCCTACTCCTACTTACATTTTGCTCCCAAAGAGGGTCTGGTACACTTTCCTGTTGGTCAAAAGTAGCAATCCCTAATTGTAAACCACTCCACATTGATTTTCTATTGTTTGACTTCTTTTTTATTTTCTTTGAACTATCAGAAGTGTCTTGACTTTCAGTAGTTTGTTTTGTTGATTCTCTGTTATCTTCCTCGTCTTTCGACAAAATGAAAATTTGGGTGTTCCCAAGACTAATTTTTGTAGTATCCACTTTGGAAGCTGTGGTGTCTTGACTATAGCCAAAGGTAGCCAAGAAGGTAAGCATTAAAACGATTGTGTATTTCATGTCTTTTAGTTTTAGTGAGTAAATCGTATTTGTGGATAGGACGCAGTGGATCAGGTTTAGTTACAAGGCTTCTTTTAATGGAGTGTTAAATCGGAAATGAAAGTATTACAAGCCTGCCGACGGTAAAAAACCACTTACCCACAAAGTCATAACACACGAGGACAGCCACATATCTCATCTATCCACAAGCAATAACTTTCGAAAAACTAATTGTCTAAAAGTTTTAGCGTGCCACTTCTACCATTTGTTCCTCGACAAATTGGACCAATTCAATAAAATGTTTTTCTCGTTTGGTGTCGCTATTTCGCTCCAAAGGCAGATCTATATTGATTTGTTTAACAAATTTGGAAGGGGCTTTCTTCATGATAAAAATATCATCTCCGAGGTAAACCGCCTCTTGTATATCGTGGGTTACAAATACAATAGTAGAATTAAATTTAGTCCAGATGTCGGCTAATAAATCTTGCATCTGTAACCTTGTATTGATGTCTAATGCGCCAAACGGTTCATCCATCAAGATGATTTCAGGATTAGTAATGAGGCTACGGGCGATGGCTACCCGTTGCATTTGCCCGCCTGAAAGCGTAGGGTATTGAGCAAACTTATGTTGATGTCCATCTAGTCCAACTAATTGGATAAATTCCATCGCACGTTCTTCACGTTCACTTTTACTGATCCCTTGAAATTTTAGCGCAAGCGATACATTATCCAAAACGGACATCCAGGGTAATGAACTATATCTTTGAAAGACCATACTTATTCTTTGGGCTTCATCCTTGGGTTTTCCATTAATGAGAATTTCCCCAGCAGTCGGCTTTTGAAGCCCCGCAATGTACCGCAACACCGTCGATTTACCACAACCAGACGGCCCCAGAATGACTGCAAATTCCCCTTGAGCCGGTTTGTCTTCTATTAAAAAATCTAAGTCTTGTAGAATGACAGTTTTTCCACCATTATAGGATTGCTGAATATTCTTTAATTCAATTATATTGTCAAAGTTAGTATCTTCCATTTTAACTAGTTGTTTTTTGCGAACGCCATGTTTTAAATTCTCCAAAAAGTAATATTACAAATCCTGATAGTGCTCCAATCCAAGCTATTTGGTTGATGTTTTCCGTAAGGGAAGGAATCATTAAATTCCCCAAAATAGCCAACGCAATACTCCCTAGAATAGTTAGGATGCCGAGTTTGGATTCTTTAAGGCCTGTTGGGTTTTGAGCGCCATATTTGTAGGGAAATAACCGTTTGTCTAGTAGAATAAATAGCCTATCTTGAAGAATGCCTATCAATACAATGATTAGTAAAATGGCAAATACTTTATGGTTTTCACCAAACCGACCTTTGACATATATCAAGGCGCCAACGCCTCCAATGCCTTTTTGTCGGCTCAATAATTCGGCAATGATGATGTAAGTCCAAGAGATGGCTGTTAAGACCCGAATGTCATCTATTAATTTGGTAAAAACAGCTGGAAAAAATACTGTCTTTATGGTTTGCCAATCGGATGCACCAAGTGTATAGACCGTCTTGAGATAGACAGCATCCACCTCATTTATCCGTTGTATTACAATCGGTAATAGATAGACCAAAATACCAAAACTCAAAAAGGCAATCTTCATGATGTCTCCAATACCAAACCAAGTCATAAACAGTCCAGCAAGGGCTGTCAATGGCAAAAAACGCAACGCATTAACTTGCCCGCTAAACATCTTACGAATCATAGGGATCAATCCTAGCATAAAACCAAGCGGAATTGCCCATAGAATCGCCCAGAAATAACCTTGTGTGTTGAGCCAAATAGAATGTAAGGCGTTGGCAAATAATTGATCCTCCCCAAAAAGAGATTGATAAGATTTAAAAACATGATCTGGTCTGGGTAAAATGGGATAGACCTTACGAAATTCTGTGGCATTGGCAAACTTGATTGAATCCAGCGCAATAATAGAATCAATATTAACACTATTATCCAGTGATGAAGGCAAGCGAGATTCAATATCGACTATGGGTACCTGGCGAGAAAAGACTTCCGCTCCTACCCACCATATAAATAGGGTAATGAGCGCACCTACTATCCCTAATACGAGGCTATTTGTTTTTTTTGTGGAAATCGGGGTTAATAAAGACATGGCTTATTTTTAGAG
>CAYRVZ010000134.1:0-7733 GCA_964427815.1 uncultured Saprospiraceae bacterium
GCTTTTGATTATCATAATCCGCTCTATACATTCCGCCATTTAAACCCAAGGCAAAAAAGCTATTTTCTCCAATTACTTTCTGATAACTATAGCCCAATTTTATCTTTTGTATCTTATGTACCCCCATCTGTGATTGTTGGATGCTCATTCCTAACCCACCTGAAATCATACCCATTGGGGCTTCTACCGAAAAATACTGGTTGGTGGGTGCTCCTGATAATCCTACCCATTGCTGTCTGATGATACCAATAGCTCTTGGCGCTGGAGCAGTACCAATTGCTGCGGGGTTGTTAATATGCCTAAATAAGTGGCTAAAACTGTATTGTTCAACCTGCTGACCTAGCATTGAATAGGAGAGAAATAATAATAAGATGACTAACTTATTCAAGTGCAAAGTGGTTGGTTTATTGTCGATTTTTTGTCAATTTCCTCCCTATCAGGAAAGATTGACTACGAAGATAAGCCATAAATAGTTAAGTTGCTAATATTCCGTCAAAGAAACTGCTTCTACCGTGTCACATTACTTATAAATTATAAGTCAAAAAGCTATTTTCAGTCCATCGTAAGCAAATTTAATGTGGTTCGGCAATAGTTTGCTTATATTAATATGTTTTCCCATCAAGTGACTCATATGGATAAACCAGGCTTCTTTAGGGTTTACGGCCTTGACAAAGTCAATAGCTTCTTCTAGGTTCAAATGCGAATGATGCTTAAAGTGATGTAAAGCATTCACAATCAAAATGTCACAGTTTTTGATTTTATTTAATTGGTCGTCACTTATTGTTTTGGCATCTGTGATGTACACTAAATTATCAAAACGATATCCTAATATAGGCAACTGCCCATGGCTTATCTCTATCGGTTGAATACATTGCCCTGCAATGGTTATTGTGTCCTCTTTCTTAATTGGATTTAACAATATCCTGGGGACACCTGGGTAAGGTTTTTCTTTGAAAAAATAATCAAATCTACTTTTTACTTCTCTTAAAACCCTATCCAATCCATAAACCGGGACATCTTTCTTCTGACGAAAATAAAAAGGTCGTATATCGTCAAGACCAATAATGTGATCGTTGTGTTCATGGGTAAACAGAATTGCCTCAATGGTTTTTACCTTGTGCGTAAGCATCTGCTGCCGAAAATCTGGACCTGTATCAATGACAATGTTTTTCGCACCAATAGTCAATAGACCTGAACTTCTTAGTCTATTATCTTTAGCATCCTTGGATAGACAAGTTTCACAATCACAACCGATAACGGGTATGCCCTGAGAAGTACCTGTTCCCAAAAAAGTAAAGCTACGCTTCATCCTCTACTTTCTTTTTGGCCACTTGCAGGAGGTAAAAAATATCCAATGAGGCCTCGGTCAATGTCGATTCATCCACTTCTATTTTGGAGAGTATTTCCGAAAGGGCATTAATTCTAGCCTCTGGGTCAAAAAAACGATTAATTACAGCTATTTTCCGATGCTCCACGATAGCATAGCCAGAGACAAAGCTCCCTTTTTCGTAACGAATGGTATAGCCCATTTCTTTTAAAAGCGTTTCCACTTTTTTGAGTGTTGTTTTGGTGTACTTCATTGCTTTAAATTATAATTCTGGATCTTCTAACGACCTTTGTTGTTCTTCCAAAAATCGTTCGTACTTCGTTTTGGCAAAAACATCTCTTGGCAAAAAAAATTGTTTTGGTGTATCAATAATTGGGTTATTATTCTCTTGCTCTTCTTCTTCAATGTCATTTTTGTAGTAGTATGCTGCAAAGATGCCTGCAATTGCGCCAATAATATGACTCTCATAAGATATTCCTTCTTTGGGCAGCAGTCCATAAAACATTCCACTATATAAAGTCAAGACGACAAGTGAAATGGCAACAGACCGGACATTTTGTCGAAAGATGCCTATCCAAAATAATAGCCCAACCATTCCGTAGATCAATCCGCTTGCGCCAATATGAAAAGCAATGCCTTTTCCAAACAACCAGACGCCAATCCCAGTTAGTAGGTAGATCATGAAGAAGCTTTTCAGGGCTATCTTGCGATAAAAAAAGAAAAGAAAAAAGCTTAAACCCGCAAAAGAAAGTGTGTTACTTATCAAATGTCCCCAGTCCCCATGAATCAAAGGGCTTGTCAAAATTCCTGATATTCTAGGCACCGACAAGGGCTTCAACCCGAAGTAATATCCTAGTTCATAGCGCCCTAGCACTTTTACTACATGTACCGCCCAAATAGTTATTAAAAACCCAATTGGGAAGTACAGACGGCTCCAATCCTTTTTTGAAATATCATCCATACTTATTATTAACACGAACCCGCCTCATTGGTTGTATCATGAAAGAATCTCAACAATCTCGAGCAATAAAGGATTTAGTTTTTGTTTGTTTTTGATTGCTTTCTCAAAGGGTGTATATACAATGTCTTTACATTTTTTACCAACTAATACACCACTGACTCCTGCTTGTAATGCTTTGACGGCTTCCATCCCTAATCGACTTGCCAACATCCTATCCATGCAAGTGGGGCTGCCTCCACGCTGGAGGTGTCCTAATATTGAGACGCGCATTTCATAGGCCTCAAAGCCTTTAGCTTTGACTTGTTCTGCTATCTTGAAAGCACCGCCAGCATCGTCACCTTCTGCTACGATGACAATAGCGGAGTTTTTGCGTCGTGCTACATTTTTTCTTAGTTTTTTGACTAAAGCATCTATATCCGTTTCCATTTCAGGTACTAATACGGCTTCAGCCCCAGTTGCAATACCCGCTCGAAGGGCAATAAAGCCAGCGTCTCTACCCATTACTTCAACGAAAAATAGCCTATCAAAAGAATTAGCTGTGTCTTTTATTTTGTCAATGGCGATCATGGCCGTGTTAATAGCGGTATCATACCCAATGGTATAATCGGTCCCCATCAAATCATTATCAATAGTCCCAGGTAATCCCACAAACTGAATATCTCGATATTCCTGAGAAAACACTTTTGCGCCTGTGAAAGTCCCATCACCTCCTATCGCTACAATGGCATCAATACCGTGTTTCTTTAAATTTTTGTATGCCTTGGCTCTGCCTTTTTTCGTTCTAAAATCTTCGCTTCTAGCCGATCTTAAAATAGTCCCTCCTAACTGCAGTATATTACTGACAGAGAAAGCATCCATTTCTTCGATTTCGTCATCCACCATGCCTTGGTACCCTCTATAAATGCCATATGGCTTCATCCCTAGGTGAATGGCTGTCCGAACGACACTCCGTATCGCAGCATTCATACCTGGAGAATCGCCGCCAGAAGTAAAGACCCCAATTTTTTTCATTTCCTATCCTTTTTTAGTGCACCAACATTGTACACTACCAAAAAGCAAAGGTACAAATAATTACTGTTGAATAACTAAAAAAGAGCTATCTTATCGACAGCTCTTTTTTAGTTTTGAGACCTAATATTTTCATCGTAGAACCCGCATTAAAATTTATTTTCCGAAAGGGTCAAAAGATTTAGCTGCAAAAGTAGGAAACTGGCGTTTTTCAGTATAAGATTGGACGTTTTCAAAAATATAATCGAACAATTCGCTATTGGTAATACGACCATCAACATTGGTATCCGCAGCTCCATTTAAACCTTGTACCAAGAAGTAACTAAATACACCTTGCTTCAGTTCATTAGACTCTAATGAATTTTGCCCGATACTGGAGGAGTAGAAGACGGTCATATCTTCTCCTAATCCCTCTGACTGATCTACACTCGCCTCTGTTTCCAGCTTATTACAAGCATCAATAAACAAAGTTTTAGAGGTTGCTTTCGATTGTTTTAAAATATTGCTAATTTCCTGATGTGTGACCAGTCCAGTCTTGCCATCTGACTCGTAAGGAATAATCGCTTTCGCGATGCCATGGCCTGAATAATAAATAATGATTTCATCGTTTGCAGTTGCTTTTTTAGCCACATCCGCTAAAGCTTCTTTAATGGTCTTTGCAGTTGCATTCTGATCGATTAAAAAACGGATATTATCTGCCGGAATTTTTTCGTGCTCACCGTTTTCAAGATATTGATAAAAACTATAGGCATCATCATCAGAGTAATCTAGTAGCTCCATTGTTTGGTAGTCTGCAATACCGATAACGACAGCAAAACGGCTGCCCTTAGTTTTACCTATTGTCTCTACTCCACTCCGTTCTAAATGGTCAAAAACTCCATCTTTCCAAACGCCTTTTTGCTTAACATCACCCTTAAAAAGGGTCCCATTTCCATGACGCAAGCCATTTTTCCATTGCCCATCATATCGTTGTCCATTTGGGTAGTAACAAACTCCTTTCCCAGAAGGCTGCCCTCTTCTAAAATAGCCGACATACTTTTGACCTGCCTCATTGAGGCGCACGCCTATACCATTACGGCAGTTGCCTGAAATACAACCCGTTTTTACAGTAGGGTTATTTCTTAAAAAAGTCTCTTCTCCAACTGGAAGCCCTTTTTTGAAAAAGCCTTTAATTTTTTCACCTTTCGGATAAATCCATTCTCCTTCGCCGTCCGGTAACCCTTTATGGAATTCTCCAGAATATTGGCTGCCGTCCGAAAAAAGATAAGTTCCCTTGCCATTATCACAAGAGCCTGCAATGCACTGTGCATCCAACAAGATGGATACACTGATCATTGCTACAATAAGTAGAAATAATTTCAACATAGTATTAGATAGTTTGATACAAATATCTAATCACATATCGTACCAAATACCTATGATTAAGCTACTAAAACTCCTTTTATTCATTGATGTTTTACTGGATTTCAATAGCTAACTGATAGTGAATGAGTCATGTATTTATTTTTTATATAAATTATTTTTTTTACTTATTAATGGTTGTTGGTATGTGTTTTTTTTGAGAAATTATTATCTGTAAGTGAATTATCCAGAATATGCTATTTGGACTTAAAAGGTTAGTTTTTTGTGCGTTCACCCAAATTTGAATGGTGCCTGATTATTATCGTTTTTACTTTTGCCAAATTTGACCCGCCTGCGGGACAGTGCGATGCGTTCTGGGAGGAATAGTATGTTGTTAAATCACTGTCCTATAGGATGGCTTTGACAAGGGCAACCATTTTTGGGGCAACCGATTCTACCATGGCGATGACCTCTTCCATTGTGGTCTCTGTTAGCCGTTCTGGTGGATAGCATACATTAGAGACAACAGAAATAGCTAAGACCTTGATGCCGGCATGTCTTGCGACAATTACTTCTGGCACAGTGGACATACCGATCAAATCCGCTCCCATATTATGGGCAAAGATGTATTCCGCAGGCGTTTCTAGGTTTGGTCCTTGGAGTCCAAGATAAACACCTTGCATAGGTACAATGCCCAGTTTAATGGCTGCTATAGTTGCCTGCTCAATCCATTCTTTATCGTATGCTCGCATCATATCTGGAAACCGAACACCTAATCTGTCATCATTTGGTCCCGTTAGTGGATTTTCAGCATGTAGGTTGATGTGATCTTTTATAAAAATAATGTCTCCCCCTTTAAAGTCGGGATTGACCCCGCCTGCTGCATTTGACACGATGAGCCGATTGACCCCCATTTGTTGGAAAACCCGAATAGGAAAAGTCACTTCTTTCATTGAATATCCTTCATAATAATGAAATCTTCCCGCCATAGCCACAATGGGTATCCCATTTAAGTACCCGACTAACAATTGTCCTTTATGGCTTGATACCGTCGAAACTGGAAAGTTAGGAATATCGCTATAAGGGATGATAGTGGCTTGCTCTATTTCATCCGCCAAACCGCTCAATCCAGTGCCTAGTATAATTGCTAACTTGGGTCTTAGATTCGTTTTTTGGAAAATCAGCTCAGTAGCTGCTTGTATTCTGTCAAACATAAATTTTATTTTAATAGAGACCTAATAGAACCATTCACGATTACATATCGCTCTCCAGTGGAGGTTAAATAAAAGGAAGGGTTTTGATTTCGGTCAAAAGAATTTTTAATTTTACTTTTTTTTGAAATAATCAATAGAGGGAAATCTTTAGGGATTGTGGTCATATCAAATTTACGTAACCGAATAGCTGTGTATCCTTCATAAAGCAAATCCATCGGATCCATTTTTTTAAGAAATTGTTCTAGGTTTTTATACTTTTTGGGATATACCTCACCCAATGTCAACACCATATTTTGTGCATCCAAATCAGTATATCCGTAGTAGGTCTGCAAATCCCCTTTGTCTTCAATAAACCCTCTTTTATAAAATTTAGTCGCCTGTGCATATTGAATTTCTCTTTGTCTAAAAGAAAGGTCCATGAGATAACTTTTTCCTTTTTCTTCGATTTTAAGGTTACGAATTAACAAATCATTGAGCATTTTTTTGTTCTTTGGAATCTTAAAATAGTCCTCAATAGGCTGAGCTATATAGGTTTTATTGGCTATAGATTCAAATGCTGTCAGCAATAAGACAAAATTTAATTTTCGCACAAACTGTCTTTCAGGGTCTCCATTATATCCGCCACTTTCGACCAAGACGGTACTTGTCCCCCATTTTGTCATCAACTCGCCAAAAGCTCTGGGTTCAAAATCATCATTCCATTTTCCCACGCTATAAGGAATATATTTTTGCAGCATACTATTTAATTCTACTATTAATTTAGCTGCATCCGCTCGCACCTCGTTCATATCCTCTGCCTCATTAAAAGCGGGCGCCAAAAAAGTTATAGAAGCGGGAGTTGGATTATGTCCTGCGGTATAATATTTCTGTTGATCATGTAGGTTAAATCCAAATTTTGCTTTCGTTTGATCTCTAATAGCTTTCAGTATTCTCGATTCTGGGCTAGCCAATCTTGCCGCATCTCTATTCAAATCAATATCTAATGCATTGCGCCTTGTAAATTTTTCTGCTCCATCTGGATTTAACATCGGGATAAAATACAAAGTCAGCTCACTTAATATTTTTTCCCGTAAGGGATTAAAAGCATCATCCTTCCGGAAAAATTTAAAAATATCCATTAATGCCATCGTGGCGGTTGGTTCGTCGCCATGCATCTGAGACCAAAGCAATACGGGCGTTTTACCAGTACCCATCTTTACTAAATAGATAGCCCTATCCTCCACGGATCGTCCTATTTCTTTCACTTCAGTGCTTGGTAAATCTTTCATTTTCATGATAAGAGGAACGATGTCCTTGTGTTTAAATCGACGATGCTTAATCGTATCTTCTCGGTAATCAAGATACATGGAGAATAACGGGCCATCTGCTTGCGCAAAAAGGTAAGGGACAGAAAATAAAAAAACTAAGAGCAAGAGAAATTTGTTTTTCATGGGATTTATTTTTTTGCTAAATTACGAAGAATTTGGGAAATATACATGGACACTTTGCGTGGGTGTCACTAGCAAGGAAAAATTAGCGAAGCAAATAAATGATTTTGTCCATGCCTGCTTGTCGAACTTTCAAAAAGTTTGAAACCTATTAGAAAGTGGTAATAAACGTGTAGTGCCTAAGGGAAGTGTATGGGTTTAAACATTTTGCTATCTTTAAAAAATAAATGAAAAATTATTGTTATATTTTATATTAACTAAATACACCATATATTGCGGTCGAGAAAACTAAACCGCTATGTTAAACTGGAAAGCATTCCCCTTTCTCCGGTTACTGATGCCCTTGATTTTAGGCATTTTACTAGGTGATGGCTTGCGGCTGCACCTCGCAGCATGGTGGATACTAGTTCCTTTTCTTTTACTTCCCTTTTTAATTCGGTTAGTATGGTATCCAA
>CAYRVZ010000135.1:0-7706 GCA_964427815.1 uncultured Saprospiraceae bacterium
TTTTCAATAAAAAACCGTTCAAAGCCATTGAGGATCATGAATATAAAGAACAGGATTCCTGCGGTCTTTATTCTTTTTCGTAGTGTCCACAAAATGGCAAATATGGCTATTGTCATCAAAATTTCATACAAGGGGGTCGGGAATACGCCAACAGAAAGCTCTTGGCAATACCTCCAAGTGCAACCTGCGATGGATTCTCCACTTTGTGCCACATTATGTGGATAAGTCTGACTCCATAACCAATCGGGCAGCCAACTAGGCTGTTTAAAAGCATATTCAACGCCTGCTTCTGTAACTCCTTTTACCGGAATACCCCAATCTCCATCACCCGAAAATTGACAACCCAAACGACCTGTACCATACCCCAAAATCAACGCTGGTGCAACGGCATCCATGGCATGCAAAATAGAAATTCCCTTAAAATTTTTACGTAAGTACCAGACGACTGCGATATATCCAAAAATCAATCCGCCATAAATCGCTAGTCCACTACCCGAAAAAAGCACGTGAATAGGGTCTCTGAAGAAATCCTCTAAATGCTCTAGGATATCAAAAACTTTGGCTCCTAAAATACCGGAGAAAGCCGCTATCATGGCAATTTCAGTAATCCGATCATGTGGATATAAGTTTATTTTAGTTTTCTTAGGCGGATCGATTCTCTTTCTTTGAGCGTCCCAATATCGCCAAAAACCAAAGGCGACAGCCATAATGACTCCTAACAGGATATTCCCTTTTGTGGAAAAAATAGCCCCTGACGGATCCGATTGAAATTCACTAAAATGTGCGTAAGCATACGGGACCTTCATGCCTAGTAAAAGTCCCATAAAGGCATTTCCGAAAATCTCGCTAGCCGTAGCAGGAAGCCCTTCTACTTCAACGATGGGAACCGATTTAAAAATCCCTTCTTCAGCTTTTCGCTTGAGTTCTGCTCTAAATAGGAATGCCAAAACACCAACGCCAGCCGCAAGAAAAAACCCAAAGGTTTTTATCAATGAAGCCCAATTATCGGGGTCAGTGCCAAATATATCGTGTAAAAAGTATGAAAAGTCTGGATACATAGATTGATGATTTGGTAGTCTTTATATTTTGGGTAAAGATAATGAATATCTGCCCAGAAAAGATGATTTACAACAGAAAACAACGAAAGAGGATAATTATGGTGACTAAATGCAGTCTTTCATTGTGTACTTGAAATTAAATGTTACTTTTGTGTCTTTATATTTTCCTTTAAAAAACAACCCAAAATAACTTAATAGTGTCTTTAAAAGAAAAAATAATAAAACCTAAAAGCCCAGAAGAGCAGCAAAGAAAGGTCTTACAAAAACTGCTTAACAAAGCAAAAGATACTGAGTTTGGGATGCACTATCAGTTTGAGGATATCCTATCTCGTAAAGATGTGCTGGCACAATTTCAAAAACATCTTCCTATATTTGATTACGAGTCCATGCATACTGCTTGGTGGAAAAAAAGTATTGCGGGGCAAGCTAACATTGCTTGGCCAGGTGAGGTAAGCTATTTTGCATTAACCTCGGGTACGTCTATTGGCGGTAGCAAATATATCCCCGTCACTAAAGACCATTTAAAATCAATCCAAAAAGTAGGTGCCAAAATCTTTTTAAGCTTTGCTAAAAAAGAGCATAGGCATTTACTCAAAAGTAAAGTCTTTGTGCTTGGCGGAACGACTGCTTTGCAAGAAGAAAGCGGGTACGCTGTGGGAGATTTGAGTGGGATTAATGTGGGACAATCTCCTTTTTGGTTTAGACGGTTATATGTACCAGAGCGAGAAATAACAGGCATTTCAAATTGGGAAGACAGAATCGATGCGATTGTCCAAAAAGCCCCCGAATGGAATATTGGCATCATCGCTGGGATTCCGTCCTGGGTTTATTTGTTGCTAGACAAAATCATTAAGCACCATAAACTGAACACGATACACGACATTTGGCCAAACTTGGGGGCATTTGTCCATGGGGGCATTTCATTTGCACCCTATAGAGAGAGTTTTAAAAAGCTTTTGGGTAAACCGCTTGTCTATTTTGACACTTATTTGGCGTCAGAGGGCTTTTTGGCTTATCAAAAAAAACCAGAAGATGATTTTATGACATTGGTATTAAATAAAGGAATTTTCTTCGAATTTATACCCTTCGACGACTTACACTATGCGGATGGAGAACTCATCAATACGAAAGGGATTGTGGATATCTCAAAGGTAAAGGAAGGAATTGATTATGCTATTGTTTTGACCAATTCTGCGGGTGCTTGGCGGTACCAAATAGGGGATGTCATCCGCTTTGTAAATGCCCCAAAAGCCCAAATAAAAATAGTTGGGCGTACTAAGTTATTTTTAAGTGTTTGTGGTGAACACCTATCTATCGACAATATAAATATGGGGGTTGAAAAAGTAAGAGCCTATTGTGGGGATAATATTGTGAATTTTACGGTTTACGCCGAAGAGGTTGGAGATTATTTTAGACATAAATGGTTCTTGGGGACTCATCATCCATTGAAAGATCATGACCTTGCGGTAAAAACGCTTGACAATGCCTTAAAGGAATTAAATGATGACTATAGAACAGAGAGGGGCGCTGTTTTGAAGGACATGGAATTGGTCGTTTTAGATAAGATGGTTTTTATAGACTTCATGAAAGAACAGGGTAAAACAGGTGGTCAACACAAATTCCCTAAAGTGCTAAAAGGTAAAATAAAGGATGATTGGATTGCTTTTTTGCGTAAGCTAAACCATAGAAGCAAATAATGCTATTGAAAGGAATTCTTTTAGCGTTGACCTTAGCTATTTTGGTCGGACCTGCGTTTTTTATGCTTTTGCAGATTACGGTGGATAAAGGATGGAAGAGTGCTGTTTATTTTTGCTCAGGCGTGTGGATCAGTGATTTTTTATATTTAAACTTAGCCTATTTTGGGTTGGGTTTAGTGGGAGATAGCCTACAATCCGATGCCTATCAATCCGCTATTACTTATACTGGTGCCATTATTCTGATGATTTTTGGGCTGGTTTCTTTTTTTAGCCATGAAAAGACTCTGATAGCGGGTGCAGAATCATTAAACAAAAAGAATATTGCCATTCTAGCATTGAAAGGCTTCGCTATTAATACGTTGAATCCTTTTTTATTTATTTTTTGGTTGGGTGTGATGGCTAGTGTTGGGTTAGATCCCAATAATAAAAGTGCTTTTTGGGTTTTTCTATCTAGTTTTATTGGGGTTATTATTATAACAGATTTAATCAAAGTCTATCTCGCCAAAATTATTCGAGGCAAGCTTCGCCCCATTCATTTAATTTACTTTCGTAAAATTGCAGGGATTATTTTATTTGGTTTTGGGCTGGCATTGTTGTGGCGTTAATTTTTCAATTGAGTCCATCTCAGTAAGCCAGCAATTTTGCTAAAGCCTTTCCTAGTCTATTTTTGGCTAAGAACTGATTTTCTAAATCTACCGCGAAAGGTATCGGTGTATCCAGAGAAGCTACTCGGGCAATAGGCGCGTCTAAATACTCAAATAAATTTTCAGAAATGTAAGCAGCTAACTCCCCAGCAAGACCTCCAATCAAAGTATCTTCGTGAAGTAAAAGGACTTTGTTGGTCTTTTTAACCGCAAGGTCTATGGCTTCATAATCTAATGGCAGAAGCGTTCTTAAATCCAAAATTTCTACGTCAAGTTTGTTTTCTAAGACCTCTTTTTGAGCCCAATGCACACCCATTCCATAAGTGATAATAACCGCTTTATTTCCTGAGCGTGTAGTTTGAGCTTTACCAACCTCTGTGGTGTAATATCCTTGGGGCACCTCTTCTTTGACTCCCCGGTACATGGCTTTATGTTCAAAAAACAAAATGGGGTTTGGATCTTCAAAAGCCGCCAATAACATTCCTTTTGCATCCGTAGGATTGGAAGGATAAAGTACTTTTAAGCCGGGTGTATGAACGAACCACGCCTCATTACTTTGCGAATGAAATGGGCCTGCGCCCATGCCGCCACCTGTCGGCATCCGTACGACAACATCTGCTTTTTGCCCCCAGCGATAATGTACTTTCGCCAAGTTATTTATAATTTGATTGAACCCAACTGTCACAAAATCAGCGAATTGCATTTCGACCATCGCTTTCATTCCTTGGATACTCAACCCTAATGCTGCGCCCAAAATAGCACTTTCACAAAGCGGTGTATTACGCACTCTAGGCGCGCCATATCGCTCCATAAGCCCATCAGTCACTTTAAAAACGCCTCCGTAATCTGCAATGTCTTGCCCCATCAAAACCAAGTTATCATGTCTTGCCATCGCTTCATTCATACCATCGGCAATGGCATCTACAAAACGCATTTCCTTTAAAGGACTACTCGGTGCGGTGACTGTTTGTTGATGAGGCGCATACACATCAAATAGTTCTTTTGAGATGGTAGGAATAATCGGTTCCTCTTCAGTCATCTGGTCAACAGTCAATTGAATTTCCGTTTTTATTTCTTTTTTAATATTATCAATTTCTGCTTGCGCTAAAAATCCTTTGTCAATTAAATGCTGTTCAAAATTATCAATGGGATCTTTTAGTTTCCAATCCGCTAATAATTTTTTGGGAACATATTTAGTGCCAGAAGCCATCTCGTGCCCAAACATTCTGAAAGTCATGCATTCGATTAATACTGGGTGAGGCTTCTTGCGAATTTTAGCGCTTACCTTTTTGATGGTTTCATAGACTTCCAAAATATTATTACCATCGACGACCATGGATTCCATCCCAAAACCAATTCCTTTGTCCGCAATTTGCTTGGCTTTGAATTGCTGATTGGTAGGGGTGGACAGTCCATATCCATTATTTTCTACAATAAATATAACGGGCAAATCCCAAACGGCGGCGACATTTAAGGCTTCATGAAATTCACCTTGGCTCGTACCCCCTTCTCCCGTAAATGCTACGGCTACTTTTTTTGTTTTGTTTAATTTATTGGCCAATGCGACCCCATCAGCTAGCGATAATTGAGGACCTAAATGTGATATCATCCCAACTATCCCAAAGTCCGGTGCCCCAAAATGAAAGGAGCGATCTCTTCCATTTGTAAAACCATTGGCTTTGCCTTCCCATTGAGAGAGCAATCTTTTGAAAGGTACATTTCGAGTGGTAAATACACCGAGATTCCGATGCATGGGGAAGATAAATTCATCTTCTTCTAACGCAGCTGTCACCCCCACAGAGATTGCCTCTTGCCCGATTCCAGAAAACCATTTACTAATCCGTCCTTGGCGTAGCATATTAATCATTTTCTCTTCGATGAGCCTAGGTTGGAGCATCTTGTGGTATAACGCCACTTGGGTCTCTTTGGATATCTTAAATGCTTTATAGCTGATTGCCAGTTTATTTTTTACTGCCATGAGAAGGATTTATTTAGGGCGTAAAGTTAGGAGGTAATATGGACAAAAAAAAATCCTTGTAAATATCATCTACAAGGATTTTCTTACGATAAAAAAGGTAATTAGTTCTTTTGCAAACGCTTGGTTGCGATTACTTGTCCTTTTTTGTCCAAAAGGCGTACAAAGTACATGCCTGCCTTTAACTGACTAACATTTACTTGCTTATTTGTTGTTGTGAGTACTTTTTCTCCAAGAATATTGCTGACTTCAATTGTCGCTACTTTATCCGCATGGTCAACTGTAAAGAAATCACTTGCGGGATTCGGATAAAGACTCATTAATGGTTGAAATATCTGCTCATTACCGACAACCGTCATAAACTTATAAATACCTGTGTAGCTTTCATTACCACCTACTAACGAATAGACGACTTGTACTTCTGCGCTATTTTCGTTGTCTGTGACAGTGACATCTACATAGAAGTCACCTGATGCTTTGGCAGGTAATTCAAAGCTTTTGGTTAGAACCTTAGGCGTATAGCACGCATTTATGTCACAGATATTACTCTCCCAACCCGCGGGCATTTGGATATCCTCTTTAACCCACTTTATTCCAATAGTCTCGTCTGTATTGTTTGTAATCTTGAATTTACATTCAATTTTCGTATTTTCTCCAGTCGCTGGGTTAAAAAGATTAGCATTTTCTACGTTAAGTGATTCGACAGTATAACTCTGTCCTATAGCAAACGAAAAGGAAAAAAGTATAAATGCGAGGGTAAAAATTTTCTTCATAATGGGTTGATTTTGATTGATTCGTGAATGTGTTGAGAGCGAAGATAACAATTTTAGTTGGCTATCGCAATTTTCTCCGTGATTATTGCTTGTTTTGTCTTTTAAAAGCCAAATAAATCCGTACATTATGCTTGACAGCTATGATTATTAGCTCCTTTTGGTTAAGAATACCCTAAGTATTTAACCATCTGGTAGCTAATCATTGTTTCTTCTATTGCGGTTTCGGCTATTATTGGGACGTCTGCGCTTATTTTTATTACGGTTGTGTTGTCCTCTATTTTGAGGCTTAGGAGATGGAGGTGCCGTACCATCATCTGGGAATGGGTGATCCTCGATCACTGGTATTTGTTGCCGAATTAGTTTTTCGATACCTTTTAAATAGGGTCTTTCTTCCATCATGCAAAAAGATAATGCTATTCCACTCGCCAAAGCTCTGCCTGTCCGACCAATCCGATGGACATAGGTTTCGGAGATGTTAGGCAGGTCAAAGTTAATGACTAAAGAAAGCGCTGACACATCTATCCCTCTAGCGGCAATATCTGTGGCAACCAAAACTCGAATTTCTCGATTTTTGAATTGTGCCAGTGTCCGCTGACGATTGTTTTGGGATTTATTTCCATGAATGGCTGCTGCTTTTACGTTGGCTTTGAGCAGCTTTTTGACAATCTTATCCGCACCGTGTTTTGTTCTAGAAAAAACTAAAACCGCATCGTCATGTCTCGTTTCTAGGATATGAACCAATAGATTGACTTTGTCTTTTTTTGCCACGAAGTATAAAGCTTGTTCCACTCGTTCTGCTGTGGCTTGTTTAGGTTTGATGGTTACTTGCTCAAATTCTCCCAAAATTGTTCGAGACAGCTTTACAATAGAAGTCGGCATCGTAGCAGAAAAGAAAAGAGACTGCCTTCTAACAGGTAGTTTTTCAAGAAGCTTCCGAATGTCATGAATAAAGCCCATATCCAACATGTGATCGGCTTCATCTAAGACAAAAAACTTAATATCCCTCAATGAAATATAACCTTGACCCATAAGGTCTAACAGTCTCCCAGGGGTTGCAACCAAAATGTCCACTCCTCTACGAAGCTCGTTGGTTTGCTTGCTTTGCTTAACGCCGCCAAAAATAACCGTATTGCGTAAACCTGTGTGTTTGCCATAGGCGCTAAAGCTATCTCCAATTTGGATAGCGAGTTCTCGAGTTGGAGTAACGATGAGTGCTTTGATACGCTTGTGTCCTTTCTCTTTCTCTTTTTTCATCTTATATAGATGCTGTAGAATAGGTACAGCGAAGGCAGCAGTCTTACCGGTTCCTGTTTGGGCCACACCTAGCAGATCGGTGCCTTGAAGTAAGATGGGTATCGCCTGTTCTTGAATAGGAGAGGGTTGTGTATATCCTTTTTCTTCAAGAGCTTTAAGTATGGGATCTATTAAGCCTAATTCGTTAAATGTCATATTTGATTTTATTGAGGTGCAAAGGTAGGTTATTTTGCTCAACCGTGGGTTGGGGCGTTCATTTTGCCTTCGGCGTTCATTTGTCCTTCGGACGTTCATTTTGCCTTCGG
>CAYRVZ010000136.1:0-7598 GCA_964427815.1 uncultured Saprospiraceae bacterium
GTTTATACCATCAGTCATCTGACCATTAAGTTTGGGTGTCCAAATAATAATCCAACGTATTATTCTTTAACATTCACAAAATCAGTTCATTAAGTCCAATTATATTGACGTACATTTGACTTTCGCAAAAGTCAAGACCCTATTGCCTTTAGCGCTTATATCTTTGCTTCAAATATTTCAAACTAAAAACGAAATCATGAAAAGCATTGCAAGAACTTTGACCAATACTCTTTTATTCTTCATTTTTGTATCGACACTTTCTGCACAAGATACCTTAAAGCTGGTCGGAGGAGAAATAAAAGTAGTCAACATCAGCACCTTTAATTCTGAATCTATAAGTTTCTATGAAATGGATGGCGAAAATAAAAAAGAATATACGATTCCCATGAATATGGTAGACCAAGTAATCCGTTTTGGAAACGTAAAATTCAAAGCCCCCTATAAATTAGCCCGACATGCCATTTACTTAGAACTCGGAGGTCCTGGCGGATTTGCCAGTATCAATTATGACATGCGCATTCGGATTAATGAAAAACTAGGCGTAGGCGCTCGGGTGGGTGCTGGAGGATTTGTCTCTATTCTGGCCTCTGCATCTTTTTCCATCATGGAGGTTAATATGACTTTACTAAGGAAAAACCACTATATAGTCTTAGGTCTTGGAAAGGTACGGTTGGAATCAACGCTCCTCTTCTCAGAAACGGAGACTAAAAATGGTTTATTGCTAGATATTGGTTATAGACATATGCCTCCTTCCCATGGCTTCTTTTTTCAAGCTTCTATCAATCCAGTGTTTTACAATGATGGGCAGCATACTTTGCCCATTGGTGTATCTTTTGGATTTGTTTTTTGATTGAAGATTACCACGAATGTTCAAGGTGAGCATTCGTGGTAATTACTCGATTTAATACCGCATTCCCAGATAAAAGGAGCGACCAAAAATAGGGCCCCAAATCAAGGAGCTATCAAAGTTTTTTCCGAAAGGATTTTCTGCGCCAATTATTGGGTCTTCTTGTCTGTAGTTTGCCAAATTTTCTCCCCCAATATAGACTTGAAATCTTTTTCCGATCTTCGCTGTAACTTGTCCATGAAATTGGAAATACGAAGGAGCTGTCAACTCTTCTTTAACAAGCCCAATGGCATCTGGAATACGTTTAGTTCCAATCCATTGCGTTGTTAAATCAACGCTCCACCTAGGTGCCTTTTTGCGTTTTTTAGTTTCATATCCTAGGTTTAAAAAGCCACGGTGATTCGCAGAAAGTGGATTTAATAAAAGCCCTTTCTCCTTGAAATCTGTTTTAATATCAAAATAGCGATACGCTATTTTTGCATCCAATCTTTTGATTACTTCATAAGTCATTTCTATCTGGAAGCTATTTGAAAATGATTTTCCCGACAGAGGGTAAATAGCAGCTACTCCAAAAGTCTCGACATCCGTCACCATCTTCTGTATAAAATCAGTTCGATAAAAATCAAAGGATACATATCCTTCCCGATAGTCCAGGTTGAAATTTTGTGTCAGATTCAAACCATAATTCCATGCAACCTCTGGTTGTTTCAAGCCTTCAAAATCGACTAACCACTTTCGAGAAGTAGCTGCCAAACCGGCTCTATCTCCCAACAATAAGCCATGTCGCATGCCTTTGCCGGCAGACAATCTAGCAATTGTTTTTTCAGTTAATTCATATCGCAAGTGAATCCTTGGCAAAAACACAGCTTGGTTACCTAGCCAATCATTTCGCAAGCCAGCTATTATTGAAAAATTCGTAGTCGGCGTCCAGTTATACTCTGCAAAGGCCCCAGGAATGGTTCTCTTTTGGTGGTAAAACAAAGTATCCAAAGATTCTTCAATATCATCGTGAACAACACTCAAACCTAATTTATACTTGTGCATAGTATTCCCCAAGATAGATTCGAAAATCAAATTTCCATAAATAGATTTTTGAAATGCTTTTTGCTTATTGACACCATAATGTCCGTGCTGATCAAAAACCAATCCTGCAACTTGCAAACCGATTGTTTGGTTGACATTATTCGGAAACAAATATCCTATTTTTGTCCAAACATCTGTTTTCTGTGTATTCAATGCTACTTGGTAACCTTGATTTTTATTTTCAAATTGGCCTGCATTTTTTTTGTCGTTAACATACTGTGCGCCCACTTGAACCCTCCAATCTCCAGATGCATACTTCCATCTATTTAAAACATTAATCTGTTCCGCTAGTGGCATATCCAAAAATAGATCTTTATTCCTGTCATTATTCAGCTTTCGCATGCTACCATGCACTAATAGCAAGGTCGTAGTTGATTCCGATATTTTTTGTTGCAAGTGGAGGTTGGCCTCTACCCTACCTCCCTGGTTTGCATAAAAATTAACCAAGGCTGGTGGTTTCTTCTCAGGTTTCAGTAATTCAATATTTATTTGCCCGGACATACTTTCATACCCATTGACAACCGTACCCGCCCCTTTACTAATTTGAATACCATTCACCCAAGAGCCTGGGATATAAGACATTCCGTACAAGGATCCATACCCTCTAAATACGGGCATACCTTCTCGGGTTACTAAAGAATATCGTCCTGCTAAACCAAGCATTTTTATTTCTTTATTACCCGTCACTGCATCAGAAAAAGAAACATCAACAGAAGGATTAGTTTCAAATGATTCTGACAAATTACAACAAGCTGCTTTTCTTAATTCCTTTACAGAAAGCAACTCCGTTTTAATAGAGTTAGTTGTAGAGATAGACGTCCCTCTTTGTCTATGAGACACCGTTGCTTCGGATAATAAATTATCTACTTCTAAAGTAATAATCCAAGGATCTTGATGCTCATACTTTATAGTATCGGTCGCATACCCTACATAGCTAACAACTAAATGGGAATTAGCAGACCTTTTTACACTAAAATCGCCAAGGGAATCGGCTGTAAAACCAACTCCATCTATCCATTGTAAACTAGCATAGGGTAAACCCGAAGCTACTCCATCCTCCATTGTAATAATACGCCCGTGAATATCATGCGATACATCTTGCGCAAAAGCAAGCTGTACGCAAAAAAGAAAAAATAGAACCCTCATCTCAATGTGTTTTTTCAGTTAAATACTGGCAACAAGTAGGTAAATCTTGGT
Organism: uncultured Saprospiraceae bacterium; assembly: GCA_964427815.1. GTDB lineage: Bacteria > Bacteroidota > Bacteroidia > Chitinophagales > Saprospiraceae > HyVt-613. Next base: position 3,128 of record CAYRVZ010000136.1, read on the forward strand.
AATCATCTTCATTAGCAGTCACTTTAGAAGTATTGTGTCCTACCTCTGCAATAGCTATATGAATGACTTCTGGATCTATTTTTTTGGGTTTGTACTTGACGGTGATTATCTTGGTTTCCTTATCCCAATTCACCCATTTAACTCCTTTTAGATCGAGGGCTGCTGTCTCGATACGTTCTTTACACATATCACACACCCCATCTACATGGAATTGAGTTTCAATAATTTTTTTTGTTTTTTGCGCAAGTAATTCTGGGCTTGCGAAAAGAAGGCTGGCAAGCAGTGCGAATGAAAAAATGAATTTTTGCATGATTTTGAATTTGTTTTTCTATTGGTTTCAATAGAAAAATATTAATGAATAATTAAAATACTAGACTACAGAGTAAGTAACTATGTAGTACAAATGATACTCCATAAACATGGGCGAAAGCCACACATTTAAAAGTGTATTTTAAGCATTCATCATGCGTAAAAGATAAGACTTTGGAACTGAATAAAGAGGGGTACAGCAGGTGGGGGCCTAGTATAAGCTTGCGCAAAAATAGTTGTATTAATGGGCTTACTATTAACCCGCAACTCATCAATAATTAAGAAGGCCGGGCTTACCGCATCGGTATGAAGGTCAACTAAAACAGAAACGAACAAAACATCGAAACTTTTAGAAATTTCAATATCTTCACAACAACCATCCTCTTCCATTTCTACATGACAAGAACTTTCCTCCTTTTCACTAGTATCGCTAGAACAACAAACCGTATCCTCTTCAAGATGACAAGCATCTTCCTCCGACTGTTGATCAAAAAACGAAACAGACTTGATTATTCCGGCACATTCATGGACATACATCGTCCACCCCGACAGCGTCAAGACTAGAAAAGCGGAAAAACTTATGGCTAAAAGTTGTTTCATTAGAGATGCAAGATGCAATTTTTTTGCCAAAAAAGCTACTCATTAACAATTCCTTAGGATTCTAGAGGATTACCGTATGGCTTTTCTTTACTTAATGGCGATTTTCAAAACCTCTTCCATACGATCTACATAATGAAATTTTAATCCTTTCAAATAGACGGGATTAATTTCATTGACATGTTTTTCGTTGGCTTTACACAGGATAATTTCTTTCATATCCGCCCGTTTTGCCGCCAACATCTTCTCTTTAATACCACCGACTGGTAAGACTTTTCCCCGTAAGGTAATCTCGCCTGTCATCGCTATATATCTTTTGACTGACTTCCCTAATAGTGCCGAAGTAATTGCAGTCATCATCGTAATACCTGCAGAAGGTCCATCCTTAGGGATTGCACCTGCAGGTACGTGAATGTGTAAATCCGTCTCTTGAAACACTTTGGCATCAATATTCAATGCCTTCGCATGCGCTTTGATAAAAGATAAAGCGGTCGTAGCAGATTCTTTCATTACAGTACCGAGGTTTCCTGTAAGGGTCAACTTTCCACCACCTGGATTTTGAGAAGCTTCAATAAATAATATTTCCCCTCCAACACTTGTCCACGCTAGTCCTACCGCTACACCCGCTGGTAGTTTTTCAGTATATAAGTCTTTGGAGAATGGTTCTGGTCCGAGAATGGTACTCAACAATTCTGGTGTAATGGCAACCGATTTGGCTCCATTCATAGCCACCTCTTTCGCCGCATACCTCATCAATCCGGCAATCTTTTGACGTAAGGCACGGACACCCGCCTCACGCGTGTAGTTCGCTATCAGCTTGCGCAAAACGGTGGCAGGAATTTTGATTTGAGATTTTTTCAGACCATGATCTTGGATTTCTTTAGAGATGATGTGCCTTTTGGCAATTTCCATTTTTTCCTCTAGCGAATAACCACTAATGTGGATCATTTCCATCCGATCTCTTAAAGCTGGCTGAATACTTCCAATGTTATTAGCAGTGGCAATAAACATTACCTTTGACAAGTCATATTCAGCATCTAAATAATTATCATGAAAGGTCGTATTCTGCTCTGGATCTAATACTTCCAACAAAGCAGAAGAAGGGTCGCCTCTAGAAGATGCTCCTACTTTATCAATTTCATCTAGTATGAAAACGGGGTTTGAAGATTTTACTTTTTTCAGTGATTTGACAATACGTCCTGGCATGGCCCCTATGTATGTGCGACGATGCCCTCTAATCTCAGATTCGTCATGTAGTCCACCCAGTGAAATTCTAGCTTTCTTACGATTCAAAGCTCTAGCTATAGACATCCCCAAAGACGTCTTACCGACTCCTGGAGGCCCCCACAGACAAAGAATCGGTGCCTTCATATCTCCTTTTAGTTTTAATACGGCAAGGTGCTCTAGAATTCTTTCTTTGACTTTTTCTAAGCCATAATGATCTTTTTCTAAAACATCTTTCACCTTGTCTAGGTCGAAGTTATCTTCGGTATAAACGCCCCAAGGTAAATCCAACATCAATTCCAGATAGCTCAGACCATTGGAGAATTCAGCCATTTGTGGAGGTGTCCGTTTGATTTTAGCTAATTCTTTTAAGAAGGCGGTATTTGTACTTTCATTCCATAGCATTTCTTTGGCTCTAGCTTCTAGCTTTTCAAATTGCTCTTTCTGGGGATTCTGACCCAACTCTTCTTGAATGGTTTTTAGTTGTTGGTTAAGGAAAAAATCTTTTTGTTGTTTGTCTATATCTCCTCTTACCTTACCTTCAATTTTTGATTTTAACTTTAATATTTTTAATTCATTCTCCATTTGTTCGAAGATGAATTGCGCTTTTTTGGGTAGGCTATTAAAATTAAGAATATCCTGTTTTATACTTACATTTGAGCTCAAATTTGAGGCTATAAAGTTCAATAAGAAACTATCAATGGTGATATTTCTCAACATGAACATTGCATCATTGGGAATATTCGGGCTGAGTTCAATTATTTCTTTTGCTTTATCCCGAATACTAGAAATGATAGCCTCAAAACGTGAGGTACGTTCGTGTTTTGCATATTCTTGGATGATGATTTCGCCTTTTAAATAAGGTTCGTTTTGTATTAGTTTTTTTAATGTAAAACGCTTTTTACCTCGAATAATGGCTGTCCGACTACCATCTGGCATCGTCAACATTCTTTCGATGATGGCCAATGTGCCTACTTGGTATAAGTCTTTGGTTACAGGATCTTCAATTTTGGCGTCTTTTTGCGAAAGCACACCAATATATTTATTGCCTGCGTAAGCTTTTTGGACTGCCTTGACCGATTTTTCTCGACCAATGCTAATTGGGGAAATGATCCCTGGAAACAGGACTGTATTTTTTAGCGCAAGCAATGGAACATCTTTCGGAAAACCATGCTTACTTAGTGAATCATCATCTTCATCTAAATTAAATAAAGGAAGCATTTCGCTCTCCTCATCCTGCAATTCAAAGTTACTTAGATTGTCAAACATATATAGGTCGCGGTGTCACCCGGATTTGGTACATTAATGGAAGGTTGTAAGCTGTCATTTTGACTTACTTAGCGGGATTCCTTTTCAGAAAATAGGGGTTCAATGATTGTGCCATCGGAGTTTCTGTGCCAAAACGGTATTTTTTGTGCTAAATTTGGCTTATGACGACTTCTTTATTTGTCATACTGGCAGATGTGAAGTCTGGATCGTTCCTTTTTCCAACTAATGCATCCCATTGAGGACGGACGTTAGAAAGAGGTCTTTATCGCCTTTTACAATGTGTTTAAATGGCAGAGAGGGGCGTTAAAACGCTACTACTCGGCTTCGGCTATTACTTCTTTGACCTGTGGAACCATTCTGCCTAACATGGTTTCAATGCTGCCTTTCAAGGTAGCGGTGGAAGATGGGCAACCTGCGCAGGAACCTTGCATGATAACCGTCACTACCCCGTTTTCAAAAGACTTAAAGGTGATATTTCCACCGTCATTTTGAACGGCTGGTTTGACGTACTTGTCAAGAATATCTTTTATTTTCGTTACGATTACACCCGTTTCTTCATCATACTGGTAGCCATATCCGTGATCATCTTCAATTTTTTTCATGGCAGCTTCAAACCCTTCCTTGATGATGGTTTCTCTGCTTTCAATATATTTTTTGACAAATTCTTTGGCTTTTAACATGATATCAGCCCATTCATAGTTTATTTCTTTTGTTATGGTGACAAAATTGTTCGAGAAATAAACGGCTTTTATATAGGGCATTTCCAATAAGGAAACTGCAAAAGGCGACCATTCTTGTGCCAAATCGTAATCTCTAAAGTCTGCGGTACCAGGATGTAGCATCTTGTTAGTGACAAACTTTAGTGTTTCTGGATTAGGCGTTTGCTCAGTGTAGAGCATGACAGGTGTTACTTTTTCGGCTTCCATGTTATCTTTTTTCTTTTTCCCAAATCGAGAGAATAGACTCATTGTTTTGTTCTTTGGATTCTAAACAGCATTTGGGGGTTTTTGTTTAGACTATGATGTAATCAAGTTGAAGTGGATTAGGGATTAGTTGTTAGGGATTAGGGATT
>CAYRVZ010000137.1:0-7527 GCA_964427815.1 uncultured Saprospiraceae bacterium
GCGCACGTCCGATGGCATCAATCTCATCAATAAAAATAATACATGGCGCTTTTTCACGGGCTTGTTTGAATAGGTCACGTACACGAGAAGCCCCAACTCCAACAAACATTTCTACAAAATCAGAACCTGAAATCGAGAAAAAGGGAACTTCTGCTTCTCCGGCTACTGCTTTCGCCAAAAGCGTCTTACCCGTACCGGGCCGTCCTACTAACAATACCCCTTTGGGAATCTTACCGCCCAGCGCAGTGTATTTTTTGGGATTCTTCAAAAAATCAACAACCTCCATGACTTCCTCTTTGGCTTCTTCTAGTCCCGCTACATCTTTAAAGGTGACATTTACTTTTGCGTTCTTGTCAAACAAAGTCGCCTTTGACTTCCCAATATTGAATATTTGTCCGCCAGGACCGCCTCTGCCTGAGCCCATCTTACGCATGATAAACACCCATAAGAAAACCAACATCGCTATAGGTACTAACCAACCACCCAGAATGGGCAGCCAATTTGTTTTTTCAACATACTTCGGATCTATTTGCTTCTCAGAACCAACCGACTTATTGAGTTTATCAATTTTGCGCCCAAAGTTATCAACCGATCCTATGTTAAAATAGTAGTTGGCGCTATTGGGATTAAAAGCTTTAACTTTTACGTCGCTATATTCAGGTTTTGAAAGTGCAGATTCTTTTAGATAGACATAAGCATTTTCTTTATTGATAACTTCTACGCGTTCTACATCTCCCGCTTGAGCCATCTTCTCAAATTTACCGAAAGAGATGCTTGATGAAGGCGTTTCGGTATTTTGAAATACCTGAATAACTATAAATATCAAAAAGACAATACCATAAAGCCATAAGGGATTAAACTTAGGTGCTTTAGGGATTATTTTTTTATCCTTCTTTTTTTTATTATCTTCCATAAAATGGGCTTCGGTTGATTATTGTTTGTGTTACAGATTACAAAAATACAAATACTTTCTGCAAGCTGCCTTACTAACGCCAAAAAGGCGTTTTCGTTTTCAAGTTTTAGATATTTAGACTGATTCTATCTATGAATCGTTCTTTTATCATTTCATTTTCCCGTTCGAAAAAAAATTAACCCTCCTCTATATCGGTTCTTTTGGCATCACTCCACAACTCCTCCAACTTGTAAAACGCTCTAGTCTCTGGGTGAAAAATATGTAGAACGGTTTCATAGTAATCCATACAGACCCAGCTACCTCGTGAAGCTCCTTCTGTATTAAAAGGCATCAACCCGCAGTCTTGTTTGACTTGCTGATGGACACTGGCTCTAATCGCATTCACTTGCGTAGTCGAATCCCCTTGACAAATGATGAAATAATTAACAGAAGCATCCTGAATGGCTACTAGGTCAAGTTTGACTATTTCTTTACCTTTGACGTCTTGAATGCCCTCAATGATTGCCTGATTGATTTCTTTGATAGTAGGTTTGACTTGCTTTGTATTCAATTGACTTGTTTAATTTATGGGTTTTTTAATGCATTTTAGCGCAAGCTTAAACCCAACTCTTGATAATTTGGAAAAAGAAAAAATGAATGAAAATCCAACCCTCCATACATTATCCAACGAAAACAATCAAACACTTCAAAATGTTGCCTTCAACCAATGATTTTGTACAAAATTGGGTACAATCGGAAAACTCTCCCAAGGAAGGGAGCATTGTAATTGCCGACAATCAAACAAGTGGTAAAGGGCAAGCAAAAAACAAATGGCGCGTTCAGCCCAATCAGAACCTAACATTTTCGATGATCTATTATCCAATTTTTTTACCGTTGGATCGATTATTTGCACTAAACATGGTCGCTTCATTAGCCATTCATAACTCACTTAAAAAATATACGCCAATGGCAATTATTAAGTGGCCCAATGATGTTTTGATAGGCGATAAGAAGTGTGCTGGTATCTTAATACGCAATACCCTTTCGGGAAAAAAACTAGCCACCTCTATTATCGGAATAGGACTAAATGTTAATCAGGTTGCTTTTCCTACTTTGCCCGAAGCGACTTCTTTGGCGCAAGCCACTAACCAACAATATGACAAAACAGTCCTTCTGAATGAAATCATTGCCGCCTTTGAGAATCGACTATTGCGATTAAAACTGGGGGGGTATGATGCGCTAAAAAAGGATTACGTACAAGTGCTTTATCAGAAAGGATTACCTTCAACCTACACTCGATCCGATGGAACTTCGTTCGTTGGAACAATATTAGACGTTTCGGAGGAAGGGCAGTTGCTTGTGTCTGTACATGGAAAAATAGTTGCTTTCGCCAATAAAGCCATTCAGTTTTGAAATAAAAAGTTCTTCGCATACCTTTGGCTTGCAATTTCATGAAGTCTTTAAGCGTTTACCACATTTTGGGATTAGAACCAAGATAGACTTCTGCCATCTTTCTCAACTGCCCAGCGGTGAACCCACAAGTACAGTCTGCATCATAACCAGACATCACATTGCCCACATCAGGCGTGTAATATTGTCCGTTAGCATCCTTCATTGTACCTGTAAAAATACAATCCTCTACCTTGTCATGCTCTCCTGGATCCGCAGGTGTGTCGCAAATAAAATCTCCAGCGGTCGCACAATTAGAGCCATCCACTAACTCGTCGCCCCCTTCGGAGGTGGGATATAAACCAAAGAAGCGCCCCATATATTTAATGATAGAGCCAGGTTCTTGTAAGACAATTCCTAAAGAATCCATATTCGTGATCCCTTCAAAATCTGCAAACCCACTTGCCGAGCCTGAACCTTCGACAAAATAAACATTAATTCTATTGTCCTCGTGGTATTTAATTTGCATTTCTTCCCATTTTGGGTCATCGGATCCTGATATTTCAATATACTGAAAGTTATTGTGGTACTGAAATTCACAAATCTTAAAAGAAGCGCATATCGGCTCAAAATATGTATTCATCATAGTCACAGCGTCCTGAATATCTACCTCATTATGATATACAAGACCAAAAGAATCCCTGATGATATGAGCTACAATCGTAAACTCTTTATTCAGACAAGGCAATGACTCATTTGCATATTGATACTGCTGAGCTTGCGCAAAAAAGGATATAAAAACGGCAAAGAAAGTGGTTAAAAGTAGCTTTTGCATAGAGTTTTTGGTTTATTTTAGCCTCAAAGTTACGATTTTTTGGGATAAAAGCAAAAATATGATTAATATTGCACATACATAAGCGATTACAAATCCATTATTTACGTCGCTAGTACTTGCTTTGAAACAAAAAAAGATTCTTCAATGACCCAATCACTACTACATTTCACTAGATCTCTGTGCTTATTTATTATAGTATTCTCTTCTTCGCTTGTTTTTGCACAAACAGCAGATAAAACGGAAGGATGTGCTCCAATATCAATTCACTTTACGGCTCCCGCTGGCAGTTCTACTTATTTTTGGGAGTTTGATGATGGGGGATCTTCTACTGTACAAAACCCAAATCACACCTTCATTCAAGCAAAAGAACATACCGTCACTTTTAAGGAAAGCCAAGGTGGAAATGTAGTGGGCTCTATCATGATTTCAATTTACCCAAAACCAAAACCGTCCTTTTCGGCAGATCCAGCTGGGGGTTGTGTCCCTTTGGATGTTCAGTTTACAAATACCTCGGATGTAGATGCCAACATAACCGTTGTTAATTACAACTGGGTATTTGGAGATGGTACGGGCGATAATGCCATTGCCAATCCAAAGCATTATTTTCCAAGCGTAAATAAATTTACCATCGGTTTTAAGCTGGAAACGGATAAAGAAGGATGCGATACAACCGCCATTTTTACAGATTATATTAATGTCACCGATCCTCCCGGACCTGTTTTTAGCACGATTCCTTTTCCACCTGTTGCTTGTGAGCCTCCTTTAGATTTAGGTTTTTCAAATAGTACGGCACCTGGCAACTATACCACCACTTGGGATTTTGGGAATGGCGATACTTTTACAGGATTGATACCGCCAAATAAAAACTATACACAAAATGGTCAATTTCCCATCACCATTACCATCAAAGACGAGGCGGGTTGTGAAAAGTCCGCAGGTCTTACGGTTGGGCTTGGGATTCCCAAGCCTATCGTGTCCATTCCTAATGACACCCTTTGTAAAGGACAAATTTATACCATGCAGAATAATTCTGCGCCCGGTCTGTATGAATGGACTTTTCAAGATGCTACTCCTGCCACCTCAACACAAGCTAAACCCAATTTTAGGTTTGATGCTGTCGGGTCAAAAACCATAACCATGACTCTCACCTCACCGGATGGTCTATGTGTTGGAGATACGACGATTACCGTTTGGGTGGAAGATATAACGGCTTCTGTAGCGGTAGATCCTGAATACTCCTGTAGTGAGCCCGTCCTATTAAGCTATACGGGTACAACCGACAATGGAACGATCTTCCAGTATGGATTTGGAGATGGATCCACTTCTACTGAATTAAGCCCATCTCATCTATACATTGATAAAGATACGACGACACATTCTTTAGAAGGAGAAATAAAATATTCAACAGTTTTTACTGCTATATCTCCTGCAGGATGTAAAGCAACTGCTTCGGTAACGACCATCATCAACACACCCAATGCCCTATTCGTTCCAGATGTCATAGAAGGCTGCGCCCCGTTACTTGTCACTTTTAATGATATGAGTTATTCAAATGAAAACATCGTCCAATGGAATTGGGACTTTGGAGATGGAACGACCGTTAATGCAACGGATGGTAATGATGTACAACACAGTTTTGCGCAAGCTGGCGAATATCCAGTCACCTTAATTATTGTAAATAGTGCTGGCTGTACGGATACCTCTTATCAGCAGATTATTTATGTAGGTGAATCTTTAATGCTAGACTTTACTGCAGACCAAACAGAGGTTTGTATCGGAGATGAAATCGCTTTTTCAGATTTATCTAATCACCCAGAAATAGATGCTTATCACTTCCATGCAGATGGAGAAAGATTATCCCATTGTTTTGACGACGCTAATCCAAAATGGGCTTTTCATGAAGTCGGTGCACAAGATGTAACATTGGATGTAATCTATAATGGTTGTCATTCGACATTGACAAAAACAGATTTTATCAACGTTAAAGGTCCCTTAGCCAAAATTGCTTATCGGATGGAATGTGGTCAACCCTTTGAATACGTTTTTACTAGTAATAGTGAAGGTGTCGATAGCCTTTTTTGGGATTTTGGAGATGGAAATATGGCCATGATGACTTCTCCTATTACCCATACTTATGCGGCTACTGGAGATTACAAAGTTTATCTAAGGGCAAAAAACTTGACTTCTGGTTGCCCAGAAAGTATTGATAGTGTGACCATTTTTGTGAGAGACATTAAAGCGGATTTTTCGATTCCGTCTCAAGTTTGCCGAGGCGATGATTTAATGTTGGACGCCAGTAATTCAACAGATGTCAATGGCTTTTGTAATAAAGGATATCAATGGAACTCTTCCGAACGGAGACCAATTGTATTAGGAGAGGCTGTACTGCCATTTGAATTTTCTTTTGGCGAAAACGGAGATCAATGGGTCGAACTCATCGTACAAGATGTGAATGGTTGTAAAGATACCTTGCGGCAAAATACTCGAGTATTTAAAGTCGATGTGACTGCGACTCCCGATAAGACTTTGATTTGTGTACCCAATAGTGTGTCTTTCACTTCTTCGGTGGATAATGATACAACATTGGTTATACCTATCGGGACATGGGATTTTGGGGACATGCAATCTGCTACAGGACCAAGTGCAACGCACCAATACACAGATCCCAATGCTGCTGTTTTTAATGTTACCTATACCGTAAAAGATATTTTGGGTTGCGAAGGAACCGTCACCGTTCCTATTAGTATTTATAAGCCGACAAGTATTATCACGGCGGATCCTACACTGAATATTTGTGCTGGGGATTCCATCACTTTTTCGGCAACGGACTTTACGGATCAGGGATCACATTTGAATTATAATTGGAATTTTGGTAACGGTACCTCTTCAACTAATCAAACAGAGGCGACTGGTTATCCAGCGGCAGGCGCCTATGATGTTACCTTGAATTTCACAGAGGACGCGACAGGTTGTGCTGAATCCGCCACCGTAGAAGTCAATGTGCAAGATTATCCTACCGCCAACTTTTCGACCGATGTGGACAACCTAATAAATATTTGCTACCCTGTAAATATTGCTTTTACAGATATTTCAACGCCGATTACGGGTATGCTGACGAGCAATTGGAATTTTGGAAATGGTACAACTGCCATCGGTTCACATGTTTTTTCTACCTATGAAAAAGGAACTTTTGATATCACCCAAATCACTTCCACTCCTTTTGGCTGTAAAGACACTTTGGTAAGGACTATCACGACTAGTGGTCCGGAAGGTGACTTTGAAATTAGCGCGCCTGTTATCTGTTTAGGGGATGAACTTACCGTTACTATTGACCCTGCGGATACAGTGGATGTGGGTAGCTTTTATTTTGACTTTGGAGATGGAGTAGAAGTTCATGATCAATTAACGGCCACACATACTTATACATTCACAACACAACAGCCCATTAAACTTATTTTAATTAGTGTCGATGGGGAATGCACGTTTACGATTTCAAAAACAATTGACATTATAGATATTAATGCAGCATTTACGAATGCTAATACGACCTTGACGGGTTGTGAATCAGAAGCCTTTTCCTTTGTCAATCAATCCCAAGGGGCCAATCAATGGAACTGGGATTTTGGAGATGGTGCAACGAGTACTTTGGAAAATCCAACGCACAACTATCAAGGCGCTGGAACTTATACAGTTACCCTTTCGGTTGATAATACAGCAGCAGGATGTCATGATGAAATTACCCAAGAAATTACTATTCTGCCGAATGTACCCGTCACAGCTACAGGAGGTAGTCTTTGTTCGGGAGACTCTTTACAAATCAGCGTAAACAACCCAAATGACGGGTATATTTACACATGGACACCTGACCTTTATGCCTCCACACCGAATGAATCTTCAACATTCGTCAACCCACCTGTAACGACTGATTTTATCGTTACAGCTGATGATGGTAGCGGTTGTATTGGATATGATACGGTGACAGTCTTTGTGGTTGAGCCCCTTCAAAATATTAATTTTGACACGACGATTTTTGCCGGAACAACCATTAACTTACCTGTTCAGTTTAATGAGCCCTATATTTTTGCGTGGAATCCAACTGACGGGCTCAGTTGTTTGGCTTGCTCAAATCCCACTGTCACGCCAACAGATGATATTACCTATACCTTAAGCATTTCTGACAATGCAGGTTGTTTTAATAATACGGGTGTTTTCATCATTCGGGTTTTTCCTGAGAATATTGATATTCCCAATGCTTTTACACCCAATGGAGATGGCACCAACGACTACTTTAATGTCATACTAAGTGAAGATGTAGCCGTATTAGTAGATATTACTGGATTTAGAATCTACGATAGATGGGGACAGACGGTTTATGATAATGGAGACCGAGACAAAGGCTGGGATGGTCGAT
>CAYRVZ010000138.1:0-7525 GCA_964427815.1 uncultured Saprospiraceae bacterium
TTTTATTTCACGACCATGGTAGTCGTTATATCGGAAAGATATTCAATGATAATTGGATGAGAGAGCGGGGGTACTTGGATTCTGAAATGACTGCAGGTGAACTAGTCAGGAGAAAGCAAGGAAAAGAGTTTCTTTTCGTGAAAGAAGGCGATAGTTTGGGTGATATATTGAATTTGATGAGGGATAAGGATTATTCTCAAATGCCTGTCATGGATGCACATTACAAAGTAATAGGTTCAGTGTCTGAAGCTAAAATCTTATCCAAAATCTTAGAAAATCCAACTATAAATGGGGAAATCCAAGTGCAAGAGGTGATGGAAGAACCCTTACCGATTATACAGGAGGATATGACCATCTCCAAACTAAGCCGGTATATGAGTGACAAACAAAAGGCTATAATCGTACAGGACAAGGCGATGAGCTACCATATGTTGACCTCTTTCGACTTGATACGTTGTTTATAGGACGAAGGAAGACACTTTATAGGTAAAAATTGAAATCATTTGGCCAAAATCTTCGTTAGACCGTATTGTATCGCGTCTTTCGCATTGATGAAAAAAGTAGATTAATGAGATTATTACTGTTGATTGTTGGTTTGGTGGGTCTTTTTCCTGTTTTTGGGCATGCTCAAGATAAGCATTTTACCCAGTTTTACGCATCGCCTTTGACGTTGAATCCTGCACTTACGGGAGCCGCCGCTGGTCGATATAGAGCAGGAATCGTCTATCGTTCACAGTGGAAGGGGGTCTTGGAAAATCCATTTAAGACGATAGCTGGCGCCATTGATTTGAAATTTCGAGTTTTTAAACGAAATCCGTCGAAAGATTATGTAGGAGCCGGTATTTTGTTTTATTCAGACAAGGTGGCGGGTATCGATTTCTCTAATACCCAACTGGCGCTTTCGGGGGCTTTTCACAAAAGCCTAGATCCGAGAGATCAGCAATACCTTAGTGCGGGGATTCAGTTGGGGCTTACGCAAAGAAATGTGAATATTAGCAAATTGACCTTTAGAGATCAGTATAATGGTTTTGATGGCTATACAGAAGGGTCTTCTGAGGAGTTGCCAGAAAATAATTTTGGATATCCAGATTTATCTATTGGAGTGAACTATTCGATAGCTATTAGAAAAGTTAACCATTTTTATATAGGTGGGGCTGTTCATCATATTACTAGGCCAAAAATTTCTTTTTATAGGTTGGAAGAAAAACTTGGAGAGGCTAGATTATATAGAAAATACTCAGGGCAGTTTAGTGGTGATATTCGGGTGGGCAGAGATGTGTCCATTCTGCCTCGTTTCCTTTTTGCCTTGCAAGGTCCGCACATGGAGATCAATGCTGGATCTAATATTAGATTTAAATTCCACGACTATAGTCCTTATGCCTTCCACCTAGGGGCTTGGGCTAGACCTGTACGAGATGAAAAGTCGGACATCTTTTTAGATGCAGTTGTGTTGCTGGCGGGAATAGAGATTAATAACTTGGTTTTTGGCTTTTCGTATGATGCAAATATTTCGGATTTAGCCACTTATCGCCAAGGTCAAAATGCGTTTGAATTATCCGTTTCTTTTATCGGAGAATACGAAAATGACGAAGTCATGTGCCCGAAGTTTTAATTGCTCTTCGATCGCGTTCAAATGCTTCCTTTGGCCGCCCCTATATCTTAGCAAAATAATAGTTGACCATTAACACCATTTTCAAAGGGCAGTGGGGGATTACGATGAAGATAGACAACTATTATTTTGCGGCATTTTTATATTGTATTCACTAAACCTAGGACAATAAAAAGGGCGTTATCTACATCAATAGCGGCTTTTGAGTCTAAATAAAATTAATCGAAGGAGCAAAAAATCGTATCTTTACAGCAAAAAAATGGCATTAATATCACTCTTAGGCATGCAATTTCATGCTTTTCATGGTGTCTATCCTGAAGAAAAGATCATCGGAGGCAATTTTGAATTAGACGTTACGATTGAAGTGGACATTGAAGAAGCGGGAGAGGAAGATGACGTTAGCAAAACAGTCAATTACGAAGCCATCCATCAAATTTGTAAAGGAGTCATGCAAAATCCAATGGATTTGCTAGAAACAGTCATCTTCAACATTAAGACCGAATTGCAAAATCATTTTGTGAATATGGAAGGACTGGAAATTAGATTATCTAAATTAAATCCTCCATTGAGTGGGCAAGTAGCTTCCGCTACTATCCAAGAAGAGTGGACGTTTGTCAAAGAATGTGGGCGTTGTGGAAATGGAATGACCTGTTATAATAATGAGTACTGTTGGTGTAACAGTCTGAACATACCTAGCGTTACATTATCTAGGATAAATGAGCAATTTGGTTCAAATTGCCTATGCCCCACCTGTATGAGTGATTATGTAAAAATAGAAGAAGAAAGCTAAGAGGAATACTTAATATTCCCTTAACTTAGCACCAAATTTAAACCAACCTAACCATGAATAAAAGAACAAAAGAAGACCGATATCAAGGGCACGATTATTACAATGTCGATGACTTATTTACTGACGAACTGAAAATGGTGCGCGGGGCTATTAGAGATTGGGTCAAAAAAGAGATTTCACCCATTATAGAAGATTATTCTGATCGGGGAGAAACCCCGATGCATATCTTTAAGCAACTAGGGGATATAGGGGCTTACGGGCCAAGCATTCCGGCCAAATATGGCGGAGGTGGTATGAGTGAAACTGCTTATGGTATCATCATGCAAGAATTGGAGCGTGGAGATTCAGGGATTCGCTCGATGGCCTCTGTACAAGGTTCTCTTGTTATGTATCCGATTTATAAGTATGGTTCAGAGGAGCAACGTATGAAGTATTTGCCTAAGTTGGCCACTGGAGAATTGATCGGCTGTTTTGGGTTGACAGAGCCCGATCACGGTTCGGATCCAGGCAGTATGATTACGAATGTCAAAGACGCAGGGGATCACTACATCTTGAATGGAGCTAAAATGTGGATTACCAATTCTCCGATTGCAGATATTGCAGTAGTTTGGGCAAAGCGAGAAGATGGCAAAATCATCGGGATGGTCGTTGAGAAAGGCATGAAAGGCTTTTCTGCCCCTAAAATTCACGGAAAATTATCTTTGAGAGCGTCTATTACGGGCGAATTGGTTTTTGAAGATGTGAAAGTACCCAAAGAAAATGTACTGCCTAATGTGGAAGGATTAAAAGGGCCGTTGGGCTGTTTGTCTAAGGCGCGGTATGGTATTGCATGGGGAGCGGTAGGTGCTGCTTTAGATTGTTATGATTCAGCACTTCGGTATTCTAAGGAGCGGATTCAATTTGGCAAGCCGATTGGGCAGTTTCAGCTTACGCAAAAGAAGCTAGCAGAAATGATTACAGAAATAACCAAAGCGCAGTTATTACTTTGGCGGCTCGGCGCAATGGCAGATGAAGGCAAGGCTTCTGCTCAGCAAATCTCCATGGCAAAAAGAAATAACGTCATGATGGCTTTGGAAATCGCTAGAGAGGCACGCCAGATTCATGGGGGAATGGGTATCACGAATGAATATCCCATTATGCGACACATGATGAACCTAGAAACTGTGTTGACTTATGAAGGTACGCATGATATCCACTTGTTGATTACGGGTATGGATGTGACGGGACTAAATGCTTTTAAGTAAATAGCTTCCTTTTGATGTGAATTTCTTGAAGGTTAACCGCTTTTGGTCAGTTTCCTAAAGAATATTTTGAACTTGAAAACGTTTTAGGGGCGAAAGAGACATGCTACGGGGTTCGCTTTCGCAAAAATGTAATAAACACAGTACTTACAGATGAGATATTTTCTTTTGATTGCTTTTATGGCGATTTCATTCTTTGGACTTGCACAAGATCCGATAGATACTATTTTTCTCAAAAACCCATCTTTTGAACAGGGTCATACTTTTATAGGGGTAGATGGATGGACTGATACGGGGCCTAGTGACGAGTCGCCGTATGATGCACAACCAGGTTTGTTTGGGTGCAATCAGAGACCAGCACATGGCAACGGCTATGTGGGCATGGTCGTTAGAGATGTCGAATCATACGAATCCATGTCCCAACGGTTGTACAAACCGCTTCAAAAAGGAAAATGTTATGCTTTTTCTTTGAAGCTGGCGCGTTCTAAGTATTATACAAGTCCAAGCAAGAAAACAGGGGATATAGTCCCTTATACAACTCCGGCACGTATCCGAATTTGGGGGGGCAATACTTCAAGGGAAAAAAGAGAAATGCTTGCTGAAACAAGGGTCATCGTCAATACGGCATGGAAAGCGTTTTTCTTCGACATGAAACCCATTCGAGATTATCAATATATTTCGATTGAAGCTTTTTATAAGACCCCGACTTTATTTCCGTATAATGGTAATGTCCTGATTGATGATGCGTCTAATATTTACGAAATGGATTGTGCCGATTCTGCTGAAGAATTGATCGCTTCCTTGGATAGCGCAACACCACCGAAGGAAGTACCAAAACGGAATCCAAAGCCGAAGCCTAGACCTTCCGAAAATGTAGTCATCAAGCCGCCTACCCAGCCAAAAGCGAAAATCAAAACGCACATGCCTGAACTCAATAAGAAATTGAAAAAAGGCGAGACCTTGGCTATCCCAGATTTGGCTTTTGAAGCAAACTCTTATGACATACCTGCTGGCTGTCAAGCTGTCTTAGGAGAATTATATGATTACCTAAAAGAGAACGCTTCTATCAAAATTGAATTAGGGGGGCATACCAATAACCGTTGTGATGATGAATATTGTAATAAACTTTCTGAATTGAGAGCCAAAGCAATCGCAGACGAATTAATCAAGAAAGGAATCAATCCAAATCGGATTACTTATAAAGGGTACGGAAAAGTCAATCCGAGAGCCACCAATACCACAAAGATAGGTCGGCTGTATAATCAACGTGTAGAGGTCAAAATTTTATAATGGATAAGTAGGAATCAGCCTCATATCACCTAGTGTCATTTAACCAACGACCAACTAAAAAGGAATGAGTGCCAAAACCATTAGTCTTCGAGGTTCCTACCTCAAGCAATCAAAGACGAACAACTCTTTAGCTATCTACTTTTAAATAATCACCCAGCTTAATAAAGGAGTGTTTCCACTCGCTACTATGGAAGTCCCAATTTCTAGCTTTTAGTCCTTGGGTCATCCGGAAATAAACATTTTGACTCTTCCAAACATTGGGTTTGATACCCATTTTTTCAAGTGTTTCGACGATGATAAGCAAGTTAGTCATTTGGACATGAGAAGCATGAGACAGCGTTATTTTTTTGACTTCCTCAAAAATTCTTTCTCCCGCTATCAAGTCAATTACAGACCGATTTGAAATACGAATATCCCATCTTTCTAATTCAAGACTCAGCTTTTCCAGTTTTTGGGAATCCAATTTCTCTGCTTCAAAAAAGGCGGTTAATTCTCTATTGATGACAAATTCTGCCGCCGTATGAAAGGCACCTGGAATAGCCATTTCTTCTCCTTTTAGCGCAAGCATCAATTGATAATTGTCTTCGTAAATTTCTTTCAAATTAATGGCTGAACTTTCCATGCTGGTGTAAAGCATTTCATTGAGGATACGTTGTTTTTCATCCGTGAATAATTCCCAAATTGAAAATCTTTCTCCATTAAAATAAGTATTCATCAAAGAAAAAACCTGTCCGATATTAGGCCTTCTAAAAGCTTCTATTAGTTTTTCTCGCATGACTTCAAATACGTCCTTTGGCATTTCGGCCGAAAGACTACCAAATACATTTTGCTGCCCCAAATACATCACAGCATAACAGAAGGTACGTTCTGAATGTATGATTTTTGAACGCAAGTGAATCTGACCAATGCTTAATTTCTGTACGCCTGCTTCGTGCTTTTCTGTATTTTCAAATTTGGCCTCATACGCAAATAAAGGATTAGATGATGGAAGTTTATCAAACACGCTTGTCGTCGCATAATGCATCGCTACACGCTTAAAGCCAATGGTGTTGGGCATCAAGTGGTGTAAATAATCATGCGCGCCATTTTCATAAATATTACTAGGCGCTTTTTCTAATGCAGCAATAAAATCATCTTGGATTTTCTGATTCGTTAATTGCTCTGCATACTGAATTGCCCGGCAGGCATATTGTAAAATTTGAGTCGTTTCTAGACCTGTAATTTCATCAAAAAACCAACCACAGCTTGTGTACATCAACAGCGCATGTCGCTGCATTTCTAATAGCCTTAAAGCGGTGGTTTTCTCTATACACTTTCCGGTACAATGTTTTTTTAGAAAAGCAGTGATACTTTCATCACTTCTGTCCCGAATGACTGTGAAATAGTCATTTCTTGCGGCCCAAGGATCATTGAAATAAATGGCTCCTTCTTTTTCAAATATCTCAATAAAAATATCTCGAATGCCATCCAGCGCATCTCTTAGCGGTTTGCGCCAAAGTTGGTTCCATCCAGCATGACCCGCATTACATCCACAATCACTACGCCAGCGCTCCACACCATGTACGCAACTCCAAGAACTATTATCATGTATTTGTGCTTCGTATTGTGGTGGAAATAAGGCTAAGTATTGACCATAATTTGTTAAAGAAATATGCGGATTATTGTCAATTGTATGCAGCGCATCTGCCAATGCCATCTCTCCATATTTGTGGTGATGTCCATAAGACTCTCCATCGGTCGCAATATGCATGAGTTGAGGTTCGTCCCCATCAAAGCCACTACTCAGTTTTGTAGCAAAGTCTTTTCCGTTATTTAATATCCCCTTAAAGGCAACTTCTTGAGACATCGGACCGTCATAAAAGAAAAGCGCAATCGAACTTTCTTTTCGGCCTTCCTTAGCTGGGATTTTAAAAAGATACGGTCGTCTGATGTCAACGGTTTCTGCCTTTTTATCCGACCAATTTTCTTCGCCAATTTTCTTTACCGCTTTTACTTGACGAGGTGCTAGAATAGTATATTTAATGCCATTTTTCGCAAGGATCTCTAGGGTCTCTCCATCGCAAGCCGTCTCTGGTAGCCACATCCCTTCAGGCTTGCGCCCAAATCTAGATTCAAAATCCTTGATGCCCCAAATGATTTGAGTTTCTTTATCTTTGCGATTACAAAGCGGCACTATCGAGTGATTAAATGCCTGAGCTATAGCGGAACCATGCCCACCAAATCGCTCCATGCTTTCTTTATCAGCATCCAGAATTGCTTGGTATGTCGAAGGATCTTTGCGCTCCATCCAAGACAAGAGGGTAGGCCCAAAGTTAAAACTCATCCACGCATAGTTATTGATGATTTCGATGATTTCACCATCCTCATTGAGGATTCTTGCTGCCGTATTGGGTGCATAGCACTCAAAGTTGATACGCTCATTCCAATCATGAAACGGCTTGGAAGACTCTTGAGCTTCAATATATTCTAACCAGGCATTTTCACGCGGCGGCTGGTAATAATGGCCATGGATACAGATGTATTTACTCATACAGAATTTGTTTTATATATAGCGCAAAGCTATGCATTTTCTTTCTTATGAGAAAATAGTGCCAA
>CAYRVZ010000139.1:0-2254 GCA_964427815.1 uncultured Saprospiraceae bacterium
TTCAATGTCCGACACTTCATGAAATACCCAAGTGTAATCTTCCAGATACTTATATGGTCTGTTGGGTTTGTGTGTGTAGATATTTACTTCTTGTACGTCCATGAAAAAAGATTCGTTAGAGGCTTGGTCAGTTTGCAAGGCGATAACTAAATCCATGTCAGCGATAGGCTGTGTGAATTCACTTGTATTGACCTTGGCGACTTCACGACCATGTATGAAAAAGCTAATGTTATCTGGTGTCCAAGCCACCTGAAAAACATAAAAATCTTTATCCAGCCCTTCATGAAAAGATTCTAAATCCCAATTGTGACCACATTGTAAATTTACATCAGTCTGTTGGGTAGCCGTAATATTTTGCGCAAGCTGGTCATTGACATCAGCGTGCCCATCAAAAATATTAATTTCCGTCGTTTCATTGACCAACTTAAAAACCGGCCAAGCGTCATTAATATTTTCGTTGCCATTAGGCATCTTAACGAGGATCTCAAAAATACCATAGTCTTGTGTCAAATGCCTACGCAATAGCCCTGATTGGTAGGCAGCAGTCGTTTTATTAGGTAACGGTGAGCCACATCTTAAAGTCTGGCCCGGGGTAGCCGTTAATCGGATTCCTTTCGGTAAAAAAGAAATTTGCTGGTGAGCATACTGAGCGGTTCCTTTGTTAAGTCTTGGAGAAATCTGGGTTGACCAGTTTTTGGAAAGCTCCGTAATACTCTGATAATCAAACTTTTCCGAAAGGAGTAAATCATAATTGTCGTAGCTAAGTCGGCTTTGTGCTTGCGCAAAAACAAAAACAAATAACAGTGAAAAAAGAAATATAAAGTGTTTCATAATTAAAAATTTGGTGAACAGATATGCGAATATAGACTTTTATATGTATGTATTTTAGCAATTACTTAAGTTTAACATTTCTTTATGATTATAATGAATACGAGTGATAATGGATAGCCTAGATAAATAAGTCCAAAATATCTATAAAAATTAGCAATTATACCTACCTTAGCAGCAAATAAAAAAGAAGAAATGGAAGCATATATCGTCAAAGCCTACCGTACAGCCGTAGGAAAAGCAAAAAAAGGAAGTTTTAAGAATTATCGTTCGGATGATTTGGCCATAAAGGTCATTCAGCACATCATGGAAGAAGTACCTGCATTGGATCCCGCTTTGGTCGATGATGTCTTTGTCGGTTGTGCAAACCCAGAAGGAGAACAGGGGCTTCAGATGGGGCGTCAAATTTCTCTACGGGCATTGGGTCAGGATGTACCGGGTGTGACTGTGAATAGATATTGTGCATCGGGTCTAGAAACGATCGCTATGGCTGTTGGTAAGATAAAAGCAGGGATGGGGCATATTTTTATTGCAGGTGGAACGGAAAGTATGAGCATGATTCCGATGGCTGGCTATAAGTTTGCACCGAGTTATGAAGTAGCCGCACACACACCAAATTACATTGTAAGCATGGGTGTAACGGCAGAGGCGGTTGCCCGAAAATATAACATTACGAGAGCCATGTCTGATGAATTTGCCTATCATTCTCACATGAAAGCCATTGATGCCATTGACTCGGGGCGCTTTAAAAGTCAGATTGTACCTATAGAAGTAGAAGAAATTTGGGTGCAAAACGGTATTCGAAAAGAGAAGAAGTTTGTGATGGATACTGACGAAGGAATCAGAAGAAGCACCACTATAGAAGGTTTAGCCAAACTCAGACCTGTTTTTGCGAAAGATGGTGTGGCAACAGCTGGTAATTCTTCCCAAACCTCTGACGGAGCTGCTTTTACACTGGTAGTCAGCGAAGAAATGGTCAAGAAATTTAATTTAGAACCGATTGCAAGGTTAGTTACTTCTGCGGTTGCTGGGGTCGATCCTTTGTATATGGGGATAGGCCCAATAGCGGCTGTACCCAAAGCGCTAAAACAAGCGGGCCTGAAACTCAGCGATATTGATTTGTTTGAATTGAATGAGGCTTTTGCTACGCAGTCTTTAGCGGTTATTAATGAGCTGGGCATCAATCCGGACATCGTTAATGTAAACGGTGGAGCCATTGCTCTAGGTCATCCTTTAGGATGTACCGGAGCCAAGCTAACTACCCAAATAATCAATGAACTTAGCTTGCGAAAACAAAAATACGGTATCGTAACGGCTTGTGTGGGTGGCGGTCAAGGTATTGCTGGCGTGATTGAACTGTTGTAGGTTTTGTCCTTCGGACGTTCAACTTGTCCTTCGGACGTTGATTTGTCCTTCGGACGTTCAA
>CAYRVZ010000139.1:2354-7509 GCA_964427815.1 uncultured Saprospiraceae bacterium
CGGACGTTCAACTTGTCCTTCGGACGTTGATTTGTCCTTCGGACGTTCAAATGCCTACGGCGTTCAATTTGTCCTACGGACGTTGATTTGCCTACGGCGTTCAGGTGTCCTTAGTTGGTCGAGTATGTTCTTACTAGTATGTAGCAGAACAAGTCGTATATGTCCCCCGCTGGCGGGGTCAAATTTGATAAGATACCAAACAATCTGGAACCAATATCATTCAAATTTGGGGGACAACTCGGAACAAGTTATGCTGTTAATACCTATGGTCATTGGATTGCTCCTGCCGCGTTTCACTACGACCGCAGGAAGCAATGAACGCGCCCGAAGGAAGCAAATGAACGCGACCGAAGGAAGCATTTGAACGCGACCGCAGAGAGCATATTAACTAGATCGAACTACATTCTTAATACCATCAATCTTTTTTAAAGCTTTTATTGCTTTAGCCAATTGGTTATTGTTGTTGACAACGAGCCTTAATTTTCCCTCGAAGAAACCATCATGCCCGTCAATAGAAAAAGAGCGGATATTTAACCCAAGTGTAGAAGAAACGGTACTAGATATGGCTTCAATGACTCCGACTCCTTTGTCCACACCTGTTATGACAAGATCTGTATAATAAAGAGAACTAGAAGAACGACCCCATTCGGCTTTGTGAATATTGTTTGCCAAGCTTGCTTGTAAATTTTCGGCATTGGGACAATGTGTACGGTGTATTTTCATTCCGCCTGGACTCACGTAGGCAAAAATTTCATCACCCAATACAGGATTGCAACATGGCGCTAACGAGTAGTCAAAACTATCTCCTATTTGACCATTAATAATAATTTGACCTTTGGTTACGGAACCAAAATCTTGTTTAGGTGCGGTCGGCAGAAGTACAGTTGAACGTTCTTTCTTCTTTTTTAAATCAAATTTTCTATCAACAACAGGAAAGTTTTTTAATTCTCCTAGGTCAATCAGGTCTTCAGAAAGGGCAACATAAAATTCAAGCCGGTTATCAAAACCATAGTGGCGTGCCAAATCATCAACATTGCTCTCTAAATCAACTTTGAAATTAGACAGTTTTCGCACAAGGGCTTCCTTACCAAAATCAGCTTGCTGACCTTTTACTTCTCGTAGCGCAGCTCGAATTCGAGTTTTGGCTTTACTGGTAACTACAAAAGATAGCCAATCCTTATTGGGTTTACGGTGTTTAGAAGTCGTGACAGTCACTCGGTCTCCACTTTTGAGCAAATAACTAAAGGGCACTAGCCGATTGTTTACTTTTATAGTGGCACAAGTAATTCCTATTTCACTATGAATAGAAAAGGCAAAATCTAATGCGGTCGCTCCCAAAGGAAGTATTTTTAAATCTCCATTGGGGGTGAAAACATGGATCTCTTCACTAAAGAGGTTGGATTTAAAATCTGATAAAAACTCAAGGGCACTATGGTCGGAGGACTCGATTGTTTCTCGAACGGTCTCCAACCAACGCTCATATACATTGTCATGATTGGCCTTGACCCCTTTATATTTCCAATGCGCCGCAAAACCTTTTTCAGCGATGTCATTCATTCGTTTGGATCGGATCTGTACTTCCACATAACGTCCATTTGGTCCGATGACGGTGGTATGCAAGGATTCATAACCATTTGCTTTGGGGTTGGTGATCCAATCTCTTAATCGTTCTGTTATGGGGGAATAAAAATCTGTTACCACTGAATAAATCCGCCAGCAGTTTATTTTTTCCTTAGTTATAGGCACGTCTATGATGATGCGAATAGCAAATAAATCAAAGATTTCTTCAAAAGATACTTCTTTGCCTAACATCTTATTATGAATAGAGAAAATGGATTTTGGACGTCCTTTAATTTCGTAAGGAATGTCTAGTTTCTTTACAGCTTCTTCGAGGGGATATACAAATTTTTCAATATACGTGCTTCTATCTTTTTTTGTCTCGTTTAACTTACGACTAATCTCATTATAGGCTTCTCTATCGGTTATTTTTAAGAACAGATCTTCGAGTTCTGATTTAATATTATAAATACCTAGACGATGAGCTAGTGGGATATATATGAACTTGGTTTCTGACGCTATTTTTTGTTGTTTATGTGGTGGCATTGAACCTAACGTCCTCATATTGTGGAGTCTATCGGCTATTTTGATGAGGACTACTCGGACATCTACTAGCAAGGTGCGCAGTACCTTGCGGAAATTATCAGCCTGGGGAGACTCTGAGTTTTTATCTGCATCTAGTTTTGTCAAGCCATCTACAATGACCGCGATCTTATTTCCGAATTTTTCTCGTAGGTCTTCCAAAGTGACAGGGGTGTCTTCGACAACATCATGTAATAAGGCTGCGATAATGGCTGTAGGTCCTAGTTCAATTTCTTCTGCACATATCAATGCTACAGCGATAGGATGCGTAATGTAAGGTTCACCTGATTTACGACGCTGAAGCTTGTGCGCATCTTTGGCAAGTTCAAAGGCACTTTGAATATTGACACGATCCTTGTTGTCCATTTTTGGACGAATAGCTATAATTAGTTTTGCGTAAGCTTCCTGAATGAGTTGTTCATCTTCCATGGTAAATTAGGTCTGTAAGTATGGAAAAAAGTGAAGTTACAAAGGTATGGTTTTTCTTAAACTGTTGTTATAATTCAGCGCAGTTGCTTAATCGTATTCCATTTATGAAAATTTTATGCTGATTGGGTAAACACAAAAATGGTTAAATAATATTCATTATCATGAAAATCCTTATATTTGGACTTGAACAAGGAATCTAGTTCCGCAAAAATGATTACATGATAAAGATAGTGGGTTTAGTTTGTTTCATATTCTGGGGTTATACGGTCTTTGGACAGGAAACTTGGATAAGAGGAGAAAAAATAACGTTTGATTTGAATTTTGCGCAAGCGAATAGAAAGCCAACGGATGGAAAAGTTCCTTTTTATCGTTACGTTCATTTTGAATCTTTGCCAGATGAGGAGGAAAGAAGTATCTTAGAAAAGGCGGGTTTGTCTTTGATTGAATATTGCTCAAACCATACTTATTTGGTGCGCATGGAAAGACCGTTGAGCCGCTCCTTGGGCGAGCAGTTGGGTATAATGGGTATTGCGTATATAACGCCTAATTCTAAGTTATCTCCAAGAGTTAAAGAACGTCCCATTCCTATTTGGGCGCAAGCCAGAAATCAGGTAAAAATCATCTTAATGGGTTATCAAGATACTGACCCAAGCACGTTTGAGACTTGGTTACGGCAACAAGATATGACTATTGATTTTGTAGCCAAACATGAGCCTTATGCGGAAGTAAGCATCCGAGAATCACAAATTGAATCACTAAGCCAAGAGGCATTAATCGCCTTTATAGATTGGATAGATCCGCCATCGGTTAAGGATGATATTATTGGTAGAGGCATGCATCGGTCGAGCCTTTTAGATGCCTCATTTCCTGGGGGGAGGTATTATGACGGTACTGGCGTTAGTGTCTTGGTGCGTGATGATGGTGCCATCGGCCCGCATATTGATTTTGAAGGTCGCCTCAATCAGGACGATTGGGATATTGCCAGTGGGTATAATCATGGAGACATGGTTTCTGGGATTTTGTGTGGAGCAGGAAATATTGATCCAAGTAAAAAAGGAATGGCTACAGGCGCAAATCTATATGTACGCCCTTATAATTCAAATTTTTTGCAATACACGATGGATTTGCATCAAAATAATGAGGTAGTTGTAACCTCTACTTCTTATTCCAATGGGTGTAATGATGGATATACTGCTAGTACACGAACTATAGATAAGCAATTATTTGAAAATCCAACCTTAATGCACGTTTTTTCAGCAGGTAATCGAGGGTCAAGTAATTGTGGATATGGTGTGACAGGTTGGGGAAATATTACGGGTGGCCACAAGCAAGCCAAAAATTGCATCGCTGTCGCCAACTTGAATTATGATACCTTGGCGACTTCTAGTAGTAGAGGCCCTGCCTATGACGGACGGATTAAGCCAGATTTAGCTGCTTTTGGTGCAGGGCAAAAATCTACGGGTGCAATGAATACCTATATTACAGGCGGTGGTACTTCGGCAGCCGCTCCAGGTGTAGCAGGTGTTTTTGCTCAATTGATCCATGCCTATAAAGAAATAAATAATGCAGAACCAGAGGCGGCTTTGATTAAAGCTTGCTTGTTGAATGGGGCTACAGATATGGGAAACAAAGGCCCTGATTTTAAATTTGGATGGGGGGCTGTCAATGGATACCGTGCCGTTGAGATGCTTGAAAAAGGGCAATACCTTTCGGACAATATGAGTCAAGGGGGAGCGAAGTTTCATACCATTCATGTACCTAATAATAATACGCAGGTTCGTTTTATGTTGTATTGGGCAGATCCGAAGGCTGCTGTATTTGCTAGTAAGGCATTGATAAATGACCTGGATTTTAAAGTAAAAAAGCCGGATGGGACAACCGTATTGCCTTGGGTATTGGATCCATCTCCTAATCTAACCACTTTGGATGCTCCAGCTACACATGGGGTCGATCATTTGAACAATGTGGAGCAGGTCAGTTTTTTGGCCCAAGCGGGAGACTATGACGTAATTGTATCGGGTGCATCCGTACCCTTAGGTCCCCAAAAATATTATGTGGTCTATAGTTTAGTAGAAGAGCCTCTTTTTCTAGCGTATCCAAATGGAGGAGAAAAGTTTTCTACTGGAGAAGAAGTGCGTATCTTTTGGGATGATTATCGACAGTCGAATAGTATTTATAGCGTTGAGCGGTCCGATGATGGCGGAGGAAGCTGGACTATAATCGGTTCTACCAGTAACCAATATTTTATTTGGAATGTAGGGAGCCAAATAAGCAGTACAACTAAAATACGGATAAAACAAGATGGGTATTCTACTACATCTGCAGAGAATTTTACTATTTTTCCAAAACCAGATGGCCTAATAGTGGACTCAGTGTGTGTAGATTTTGCTAAAATCAAATGGAATACAGTTCCGAATGCTACGACATACGATGTCTATACGTTGGGGGATAAGTATATGGAATTAGTGGGCACTTCTATTGACACTTTTTGGAAAATGCCTGTAACAAACCCGTTGGATAGCTTTTGGTTTTCAGTCGTTGCAAAAGGAAATGATGGACTAGAAAGTGAGCGCGCTTTGGCAAAATT
>CAYRVZ010000140.1:0-7490 GCA_964427815.1 uncultured Saprospiraceae bacterium
CATGGTATTTATACCAAAATAAGTTTTTACTATTTATAAAATTTACTTCAGCTGCCATAACTTCTATAGAACTATAATTAGTGGTCATTTAAAGTTGATGATATATGAAATTCAAAAAATACATTATACCTTCGCTCAATCTTATTTTCTAAACTTAACTATAAGGAATGAACAAATCAGAAATGATCAGCCACGTGGCGGAAACTGCTGGACTCAGCAAAACTCAAGCTCAAGATGCTGTAAATGCAGTACTTGACGGAATCTCAAAGACCTTACAAGCTGGTGAGCCAGTACGTTTACTAGGTTTTGGTAGCTTTACTGCAAAGGAAAGAGCTGCTCGTAAAGGACGTAACCCAGCAACAGGAAAAGCAATTGATATACCTGCTAAGACACTTGCAAAGTTTAAAGCTAGTAAGGAACTTACTGAATCTTTAAACTAAGAAGAATTTGTCTTACGACAAAATCAAATTAGACAAAAGCAATCTCTTAAATAGAGGTTGCTTTTTTTTATGCTTACCGCTACCTTTGACCGCATTCTGCTAATCATCTACAACCAATCAACCTTCGTATGAAAATAGAAACTAAAACCATCCACGCAGGGGTCCACCCCGACCCTTCTACAGGTGCCATTATGACACCTATCTTCCAAACGTCCACTTATATTCAAGCTTCGCCTGGCGATCACAAGGGTTTTGAATATTCTCGCACCCAAAACCCGACGCGTAAAGTCCTTGAGGACAACATCGCAGCTTTAGAAAATGGCAAAAGAGGTCTAGCATTCGGTAGCGGATTGGCAGCAATGGATGCGGTAGTAAAATTATTAAATCCCGGAGATGAGGTCTTATCTACCAATGATCTTTATGGCGGCTCTTATCGACTTTTACGCAAGGTCTATGAAAAATTTGGCATCCGTTCTACTTTTGTGCCGATGTCCAAACCTGAAGCTATTCGCCCTTTTATTACCAATAGAACTAAGCTTATCTGGATAGAAACCCCTACAAACCCATTATTAAACATCATAGATATCCAAGCAATTTGTGCCATTGCCAAAGAAAAAGGCATTATGACCGTTGTGGATAATACTTTTGCTTCTCCTTACTTGCAAAATCCGCTAGATTTAGGCGCTGACATTGTGTTGCATTCGGCTACTAAATACATCAACGGTCATTCGGATGTTGTCCTTGGGCTATTGGTTACCAAAACCGAAGAACTAGGTGAAGAACTCGCTTTTATTCAAAACTCCACGGGTGCCGTTCCAGGCCCAATGGATTCTTTTTTGACCATACGCGGGGTCAAAACACTCCATGTGCGGATGCAACGCGCTTGTGAAAATGCAGCTAAGATTGTGGCACATTTGCAATCCAATCCAAAGATTAATGAGATCTATTGGCCCGGTCTTTCCACTCACCCCAATCATGAGATAGCTGCTAGACAAATGCGTGATTTTGGTGCCATGATTTCATTTGACCTTAAAGATAATACCTTCGAAGCCGCCAACGCCATTATTGAAAATACACATCTTTTTTCTCTGGCAGAATCTCTTGGGGGCGTTGAATCCTTGATTGGGCATCCTGCTTCGATGACTCACGCTTCTATTCCTAGAGAAGAAAGATTGAAAGCTGGATTACAGGATTCCTTAATTCGTTTGAGTGTGGGTATTGAGCATATTGATGACTTGATTGCCGACTTGGATGGCGCCATGAGGTGAGAAAATCGAGATTCAAAAGCAGCTTTTTAATCTAACGTACCGTAAAATGGGTTTTATTCTTTTTTATATTTGTTAAATCCTCTAAATCTCCTTTAAAAAGGAGACTTATGGTATAAAACCCATTTTTCTATCTTGAAAGGTTCTCCAGAGATATAGCATGCTTTTTCTTTTGATTTAGACAATTTGCGGAAGCTGTAAGAAACCGCCTTTTCCCCGATTCGCTTTTCCTATTTCTAATGCTGGACGTAAAGTGGCTCCTTCAATTTCAATATCGAAAATAACTCCGAAGTGCAAATAAACTACTAACTTGCAGTTCTAAATTTTTGAGCAAGCTAACGATCAAAACATAAAATCATGTACGGAGAGATTAAAAATCAATTAGCCAAAGAAATAGCTGAAATTAGGGAAGCAGGATTATTCAAAGAAGAAAGAATTATCATTACTCCTCAAGGTGCGACTATACGAGTCAGTGATGGAAAGGAAGTCTTAAATTTTTGTGCCAATAATTACCTTGGACTTTCCTCCAATCGAAAAGTGATCAATGCCGCCAAAAAAGCCATCAATACTCATGGGTTTGGATTATCCTCTGTTCGTTTTATTTGTGGCACACAGGACATCCACAAAGAATTAGAAGAAAAGATTGCGGCATTTGTAGGCATGGAAGATGCCATATTATATGCAGCGGCTTTTGATGCCAATGGAGGATTATTTGAACCATTGCTCGGTAAAGAGGATGCGATAATTTCGGATGCCCTAAACCATGCGTCTATTATTGATGGGATTCGGTTGTGCAAAGCCAAGCGCTTTCGATACAGTACGAATGACATGAAGGATTTGGAACTGAAGCTGAAGGAAGCACAAGGCGCAAGACGTATTTTGATTGCGACAGATGGTGTCTTTTCAATGGATGGAACGATTGCTCAAATCGACAAAATCTGTGACCTTGCGGATAAATATGGAGCGATGGTCATGGTCGATGATAGTCACGCTACTGGATTTACAGGACCTACCGGTAGAGGTTCGGCAGAGCATTGTGGAGCCATGGGTCGAGTAGATATTATCACCAGTACTTTTGGTAAGGCATTGGGTGGTGCGTCTGGTGGCTTTACGGCAGCAAAGAAAGAAATCGTTGAGATATTGCGTCAACGTTCAAGACCTTATCTCTTCTCTAATACCTTGGCACCCTCTGTAGTGGGTGCATCTATTGCAGTAGTGGATATGCTCAGTGAGACTTCAAAGCTTAGAGAAAAACTAGGACGTAATACTAGATTTTTCCGAAAGGAAATGAAAAAAGCGGGTTTTGACATGATACCTGGGATGCATGCCATCGTGCCGATTATGTTGTATGATGCGAAGCTTGCGCAAAAGATGGCTACTCAATTATTAGAAGAAGGGATTTATGTAATAGGGTTTTTCTTTCCAGTAGTGCCTAAAGGTAAGGCTAGAATTCGGGTGCAAATTTCTGCAGGGCATAAGCGAGAAGATCTAAAAAAAGCCATTGCTGCTTTCGCAAAAGTAGGTAAGGCATTGGGTGTCGTTTCTTAAATATCGAAGTCAGGAATAAAATTTTATTTTCGGTCCATTCGGTTTCTTTTAATGACTGTTGAATACTTTGGCAACAAATATTGATCGTAAAAACAGAAGAGAAATATTTTTTGAGTGAACCCTAATATAAAAAAGCAGTTTTTCCATTTGGAAAAACTGCTTTTTATATTTACTATTAAACAGATTAATTCCGTCCGTGGCACTTCTTATACTTCTTGCCACTACCACAAGGACAAGGATCATTTCGTCCGATGGTTGGCCCATCATGTTTGACGGTTTCTTGGACTTTTCGCTGGCCCACATTTTGGGCGGCTACTTGGGCTGAGCGTTGTCCATCTGTCATTTCGTCTCTAGACTCTGTAGCATTTTGCATAACGGATTCTTGCTCTTTGGCTTCTTTTACGTTTTGTCCATCAAAACCTTCAAGGTGTCCTTTCGTCAAATAAGAAACTACGGAGTAATTAATCTTATGAATTAATCCCTCAAATAATTTGTAGGCTTCCATTTTATAAATAACCAAAGGATCTTTTTGCTCAAAAGAAGCCGCTTGAGATGAATCTTTTAATTCATCAACATTACGTAAATGATCCTTCCAGTTCTCATCAATCAAAGCCAACGTAGCTATCTTCTCAATATCTAAAGGAATGGAAGCTCCTTCAGATTCAATAGCATCATCAATGTCAACCGCCATTGATAATTGTTTTTTACTGCTTCCATCTGTAAAAGGTATTTGGACACGCTTATACCGATCCCCTTCTTTTGCTTTTACCTCTTGAATAAACGGTAGTAAAACTTTTGTTAACCGCTCTTTCTTTAGATTATAAGATTCAAATACCTCTTCTTGAAATTGAGCAAGGAGCGCTTCTGCACTTTGACTATTAAAATCCTCTTCAGGAATATCTAAGGTCAACCCAAAAGTTAATAAAGCTTCTTGTTTGAAGGTTGAATAATCATTTTGGTTTTTTGCATATAAGACAACATTTTCCGTAAGGGAAATAATCATATTATAAATGTCCACAGATAAACGACTACCCCAAAGGGCATTCTTACGCTTCTTATAAATGGCCTCTCTTTGGATATTCATCACGTCATCATAATCTAATAGCCGCTTCCGAATTCCGTAGTTATTCTCTTCTACTTTTTTCTGTGCACGTTCGATGGATTTCGTGACCATTTTATGTTGGATGACATCTCCCTCTTTGTGTCCCATTTTATCCATCATAGAAGCAATACGCTCAGATTGGAATAATCGCATCAGCCTGTCTTCCAGTGAAACGAAAAATTGAGAAGAACCCGGTTCCCCTTGTCGTCCTGCCCGTCCACGTAACTGTCGATCGACCCGTCGAGAATCGTGCCTTTCGGTACCGATGATCGCCAATCCGCCTGCCGCTTTTACTTCATCAGAGATTTTAATATCTGTGCCCCGACCCGCCATGTTGGTTGCTATAGTCACCTTGCCAGGCATACCTGCTTCTGCGACTATTTCAGCTTCCCGTTGGTGTTGTTTGGCATTCAGTACATTATGTGGAATACCTCTACTGTCTAACATTTTGCTCAGGCCTTCGGAGATATCGACGGAGGTGGTGCCGACTAATACGGGGCGCTTAGCCTCTACTAACTGAGTGATTTCATCAATGACTGCATTGTACTTTTCACGCTCCGTCTTATAGACCAAGTCTTGTCTATCATCTCTGATGAGCGGTTTGTTGGTTGGGATAATGACTACATCGAGTTTGTAAATCTCCCAGAGTTCACGTGCTTCCGTTTCAGCGGTACCCGTCATACCTGCAAGCTTGTGATACATTCGGAAATAGTTCTGCAATGTGATCGTCGCATACGTCTGAGTAATATCTCCAATTTTTACATCTTCTTTTGCTTCTAGTGCTTGGTGCAAACCATCAGAATATCTCCGCCCTTCCATCATCCGTCCTGTCTGCTCATCTACGATTTTGACCTCTCCATCCATGACGACATAATCTTCATCGCGCTGAAAAAGTGTGTACGCCTTGAGCAATTGGTGCAGCGAATGCAAACGCTTAGATTTAATGGAAAAATCTTGCGCTAAGCTCTCTGTTGCCTCTGCCTTCTCATCATCCGTCAACTCTGTATTTTGGTCGATCTCCATCATAGCCATCGTGATATCCGGCATGTCAAAGAATAACGGGTCGCTTGTTGTTTTTGATAAAAATGCCAAACCCGCATCTACTAATTCAACTGATCTATTTTTTTCATCTATCACAAAAAGCAAGGGGGCATCTGCAATATGCATATTTTTGGATTTCTCCTGCATATAGAAATTATCTGCTTTTTGTAATTCTACTTTTACCCCTTCTTCACTCAAAAACTTGATTAGTGATTTTTGTTTTGGCAAACCCCTAAAAGCTCTTAATAATGCCAAACCTGCTTCCCCTTCATTGGCACCGACATTGCCCGCTTCAAATTCTCTTTTTGCTTCCGCTAAATACTTGGCAACTATTTTCTTTTGCTCTTGAATTAATCTTTCTAAATGAGGCTTTAAGGAAAGATAATCTTGTTCTTCTTGCTGGTCGATTGGACCCGAAATAATCAATGGGGTACGTGCATCATCAATCAATACAGAATCCACCTCATCCAAGATAGTATAATGATGCTTTCGTTGAACCAGCTCATTGGGTGAGACGACCATATTGTCTCTTAGGTAGTCAAAACCGAATTCATTATTAGTACCAAAAGTAATATCAGAATTATACGCCTTCTTTCTTTCTGCTGAATGCGGTCTATAATTATTTATGCAATCTACCGTCAATAGCAAAAATTCATAAATCGGACCGACCCATTCACTATCCCGTTTGGCCAAATAATCATTGACCGTAATGATGTGTACTCCTTGCCCTGCTAATGCATTCAGATAAGCAGGCAATGTGGCAGAAAGTGTTTTACCTTCTCCCGTCATCATTTCGGCAATCTTACCGTCATGTAACACCATGCCGCCTATTAATTGCACATCATAGTGAATCATATTCCATTTGATGTCTCCACCTGCTGCTGTCCATTCATTCTTCCATGTTGCTTGGTCTCCATCTATCAAAACATGGTTTTTATTGCCCGCAATTTCTCTATCGTGGTCTGTAGCGGTCACAGTGATACGCTCATTTTCAAAAAACCTTCTGGCAGTTTCTTTTACTACGGCAAAAGCTTCTGGTAATAATTCTTTTAAGACCACTTCTAGTTGCTTATCTCGCTCTTTCTGTAGCGCATCGACTCTATCGAATAAGTCTTCCTTTTCAACGTAGTTTTCGGTATCATTCGCTTGACTAGTGGTCTGGATGATGTCTGCATCTATTTCCGAAAGGAAGTCAGCTATCCGCTGCTTAAATTCCAGTGTTTTATTTCGCAAGTCGTCATTAGACAAGTCATGTAATAAATCGAATTGGGCATTTATCTGGTTGACCACTGGGCCATAAGTGCCTAGGTCTTTATTTTGTTTGGAGCCTACAATTTTCTTGACGGCTTTCTTGAAGAAGTTGAGCATATATTACTTTTATTTAAGGTAGTAGTTTCGCTTTCGCCAAAAGGCAAATAAAAAAATGTTAAATTTGCCACGAAGATCACAAAGGTAAGGAAAACAAGATAAGACTTGTATCGTTTAGCCAATAATCACATATTGAAAAAAAATAACATTCGATGTTTGACCATCACGAATTATTCCATACCTCGTAAAAGGCTAATAAATAAGACATATTGTCCTATTGAGTAGCTTTTTCAGTAAACAATTGACTTAATGACAGGAAAGATATCCATTTTGCTCATTTTTATGATTTTCTTGAGTTGCACCTCCAAACCAGCCAAACATATTATAGAAAAAAAAATAAGAACTAAAGAATACTATTTTCCGCTAGAACGAATGGAGGGCGGTATGATGTTTGTATATAAATATAACAATGCAAATGCGGAATTTATTTGGCATTTGGAGACGCAAAAACAAAAGGACTCACTCTACCTAAAGGTTCTGATATTGCGTGAAGACAATACGATAGAGCAAAAGATAACCGAACAGATATATCCATCTGGTTCAAAGGTCATTGACTATAAAATCATGGAAATTGATTCTAATGGCAATGAGGGAATTGCATATTTGGATATACAAAGTGGTCATTCTTTTCCTTTCGAGGTTGAAAAGGACGGAGGCGTCTATA
This sequence comes from uncultured Saprospiraceae bacterium, assembly GCA_964427815.1. Classification (GTDB taxonomy): domain Bacteria; phylum Bacteroidota; class Bacteroidia; order Chitinophagales; family Saprospiraceae; genus HyVt-613. Next base: position 7,429 of record CAYRVZ010000140.1, read on the forward strand.
TTTTTCAGCTAAAATGGTTTTTTCCATCAGATCCAGAGTTAAAATATACACTTGTACGTAAT
>CAYRVZ010000141.1:0-7459 GCA_964427815.1 uncultured Saprospiraceae bacterium
GTCTAAATCCATATTGTAATTAGTCGAAGAGTTAGTTGACGTATTACTTCCGTTAAAAATATGCCCAAGGGGATTTAGACCATTGCTGATTTTAGTCCCATTGACAAAAATAGATTCTGCCTGTGTATCAAAGTCATCTCCTTCCCAAGCCAATACACCCAGCTTTGTGTTATTGGTTGCTTCAATTAAAATGTTGTTAATAGGAAAGCTCTTCGTTTCTTCTCTGACCGTTTCGAATCCATCAAAAATCTTGACCGTTGAAAAGGGCAACGATGCTTCTTCATAGACCACTAAAATACACCAGCCAGCATAAATCGTATTAAAAATACAATGCCCAAAGGATTTGTCCGCATTTAATTCGGATAGCGTGTAAGTCCCTGAACCAGCATTGATTAAAGTGTTAGTGATGTCTGTAGCGCCACCAAAAAAATCCCGTAAAGAAAAAACCTCCTTAAACTTTCTATCCGCCGATACCATTAAGTTATTAAATCCTGGTCCTGATAGTTGTACCTCATAATCGCCACTCCCAGAACCTGACCAATAGAGTATTGCTTTTTTAACCAAAGCACTATTGGGAATGGTAATATCGGTTGTGGATGAAGAGACGTTGCTTAAATTGCAATCAAAGCCAGACGCCGAATTGTCCTTTATATTATGAGTCTGTCCATACCATTCGAATGTAATATGCCCATGGAGTTCTTCAAATAAGCTGACTTGTTGCGCTTGGGTAATGGTCCCTTTTAGCGTCAGCAAACAAATAAGAAAGAATAATCGGTTAGACATATATGGTTCAAAAAAATGAGAAAGGAAAAGTAGTCTTAATCAAGCGTAAAAGCTAGATACTTGATTTTTAGCTTATTCGCTAGGTGCTTTTTTTCATAATAGGTTTGAATATCTAAGTCAGGGTGGGGCAGATCGCAAGCATAGATGTCCGCACTTCGTGCAAGTAAACGAATACCCTTCTCTTCTTCTAAAACCTCTAATGTATAATCGTAAAGAGGCGTATTGTCTGTTTTTAAGCGTACAATTCCACTTTTTTTTAATATTTTTCGGTAACGATTTAAAAAAGGAGGGGAGGTCAACCTCCGATTCGCCTTGCCATCTCTTAAAAAAGGATCTGGAAAAGTAATCCAAATCTCATCCACTTCTTCAGGAGCAAAAAAGGCTTCTACTTGTTCGATTCTACTGCGTAGAAAAGCTACATTCTTGAGATTGGCATCGAGGGCATTTTTGGCACCTCTCCAAATCCTAGCCCCTTTGATATCCATGCCTACGAAATTCCGTTTTGGATGTCTTTCCGCAAGGGCCAATGCATATTCGCCTCGTCCACACGCTAGTTCTAAAGTAATGGGATGTTGGTTTTTAAATTGGTTTTGAGCCCATTGTCCGACCAAATCTACTTCTTCTCCGTCCTGTCCTACAAGTTTGACATCATTGTACTCATAGTTTTCTAGGACATTTGGGTAGGATAAAATTTCTGCAAATTTCTGAAGTTTGTTTCGGCGTGCCATCGCTTTTTTTTTACAAAGATAATGAAAAAGTAGGAGTTATAAAAGATAAGGATAGGTCTGAATGAGAATAGACAGCTTTGAGTTACAACAAATTGATTTACTGTATGTTAGAAAAAGACAAAACGAACCAAGTGATAGATTTTCTACAAAAAACCTTTATTTACCTTGCGGGATTTGGCGTTGTTGCGTTAGCCGCCGAGCGTATTGCACAGTATTTTACGAAGTGGAAAGCACCTCGAAGCCACAAGAAAAAAGACCAATTTAATCCCTACCTTTGAGCCGATTTTTGCGCAAGCGACAACAATCTGGACGTAAAGTCTGTTAAATCATCCTAAATTCAATAATATATGGGTACGCTCATCATGGCAGGGCAATTGATCCTTAGCCTTTCGATACTGATTATTCTTCACGAATGGGGGCATTATTCTACTGCCAAATGGTTTAAAACCCGTGTAGAGAAATTTTACCTTTTCTTCAATCCCTACTTTTCTTTGATTAAAGCGAAGAAGATTGATGGAAAATGGCAAGTTAAGACCTTGTCCAAAGCCGATGATGATTTTCCGGAAGATAAAGATCCTGACAATACGACTTATGGTATCGGATGGTTACCGCTTGGCGGATATGTGAAGATATCGGGGATGATCGACGAAAGTATGGATAAGGAGCAGATGGCTAAAGAACCAGAGCCTTGGGAATTCAGAACGAAGCCCGCTTGGCAGCGTCTAATCATCATGTTGGCGGGTGTATTTGTCAATTTTGTATTGGGATTTGCATTGATGATTGTGATGCTTTGGTTTTATGGGGACAAATATCTGCCGACCTCTGAAGCCAATGTCAACGGCATATATGTGGACTCATTGGGGCAAACGGTCGGATTGCAAACAGGTGACAAGATCTTGAAATTTGGCGATAAACCCTTTGAAAAATTCAATAGCGGTCGTGCCGTCATGGAGATGATTTTGAATGGTGCTGAAACCATCACCGTCATTAGAGATGGAGCAGAAAAAATCATTCAAGTAGATCCCGCTGCCATTAAATCTTTGGCATCTCAGAAGAATCAAAAGAGCCCTTTATTCATGTCGCGTTTTCCGTTTGTGGCGGGAATGATTGTAAAGGGCAGTCCAGCCGAAAAAGCTGGGATACAGAAGGAAGACAAATTAGTGGGAGTAGATGGTGTTGCAACGCCCTATTTTACGGACTTTCTAAAATATGCGACAGAACACCCAGGCAAAGAAGTACGGGTACAAATACAACGTCCAGGAACCGAAAATGTGATTGAAATCCCAGCTACAATCAGCGAAAAAGGCAAGTTAGGGATAGCACCTTACCCAGATGAAAAGTTTTTTAAATATGAGACGGTTAAATATAGTTTTGCGCAAGCGATACCAGCAGGCATGCATCGGGGATGGGCTTTTATTGATAGTCAACTCAAAGGATTTGGTAAGATGTTTAGTGGTAAAATTAGTGCCACGGAAAGCCTCGGAGGATTTGGTTCTTTTGCCAAAATGTACGGAGATGTGTGGGATTGGAGACGTTTTTGGCACGTGACTGCAATTGTCTCTTTGTTGCTTGGTTTTATTAATTTACTGCCAATACCGGCACTGGATGGTGGCTATGCTATGTTCTTAATTTTTGAAGTGGTGACGGGTATCAAACCGAGTGATAAATTTGTTGAAACAGCTGTGACGATGGGCTTTTTCTTATTGATGGGCTTGTTTGTCTTTTCCAATGGTTTAGATATTTGGCGTGCTTGGTTTTCCTAAAAATGAAGGATGAATTATTTTGAGTTTTACGACCTTCCGGTCAAATTTAACATGGACATAGGGCAGTTGAAAAGGCTCTTTTTACAGAAAAGTAAAGCCACACACCCAGACTATTTTACGTTGGCTTCGGAGGAAGAGCAAGACCAGGCGATGAAAGAAGCCGTATTGAATAATCAGGCTTATAAAGTCCTTGCGGACAAAAATCTGCGAACGGAATACGTCTTATCGATTTTAGGAATATGGGGCGAAGGAGAAAAACAGCACTTATCGCCCGATTTTTTAATGGAAATGATGGATTTGAATGAATCAGTCATGGACGCAAGAGGGGACGAGGAGCTTACGCAAAAAGTGACTCAAGTCTTAACGAACATGCTGCAGGAATTGAACAAAGCGGAAGCACCTATTTTGGAAGAATATGACCAAACAGGCAATTCGGCGCTCTTAGAGAATGTCAAAGACTTTTATTTTAAACGCAAGTATTTGGAGCGTCTGGTCTAAGGAATGATGGCACTTTTGATTTGCATAAATGAAGAATGTAATACACGTAAGAATGTCAAATCTCCTTTTTTTGCTATATTTGCGGTTGGTTCGAATTAAAGAAGGCAATGTATTGATTAAAATGCACTATAAATGACAATAACATTGGAAAAGTGGTTTAAGAAAGAGACGTATAAAAAGATAAGAGAAGAGCAGATACCGGATTTGATAAAGCCCTATTCTGCAAGGACTTACCCAAATATTTTGGCATCCATCGGCAATACCCCATTGGTACGCCTCAACCGTGTTTTTAAGGATGTTCCGGGTAATTTTTATATCAAATTAGAATCAGGCAATCCTGGCTCTACCAAGGATAGAATTGCTCACTTCATGATCGAGCAAGCAGAAAAAAGAGGGGATTTGAGACCGGGAGGAACGATTATAGAAGCGACTTCAGGCAATACTGGTTTTGGGTTGGCGATGGTGGCTGCGGTGAAAGGATATCGGTGCGTATTTACCACAAAAGATAAAATTTCTCCAGAAAAATTAGCTGCGTTAAGGGCATTAGGGGCGGAAGTAGAAGTTTGCCCAAGCGGTGTTTCTTCTTCTGATCCTCGTTCGTATTATGCTAGAGCCAAGCAACTTGCCAAGGAAATTCCTGGCGCGTATTATGTCAATCAAAACTTCAATCGGGATAATGCTAATGCGCATTATGCTTCTACAGCTCCTGAAATATGGCGACAGACGCACGGGCACGTAACTTGGTTTATTGCAGCATCGGGTACAGGAGGAACCATTTCGGGTGTTGCTCGTTTTCTAAAGGAAGAGAATCCGAGTATCAAAATCTTAGGGGTTGATGCCAAAGGATCGGTCTTAAAGAAGTACCATGAAACGGGTGTTTTTGACGAAAGTATCGTTGAATCCTACCTATTAGAGGGCGTTGGAAAAAATATCATCACGGGCAATACAGACTTTGATTTGATAGACCAATTTGTGCAAGTAGGGGACAGAGAAAGTGCACACATGGTAAGAGAAGTGGCGCACAAAGAAGGAATTCTTGTTGGTTTTTCGACGGGTGCCGCATTGAGTGCTATTCGCCACATCAAGAATCAATTTAAGTCTGATGATGTTATTGTCATCTTATCTCCTGATCATGGTAATTTATATTTTTCTAAGATTTTCAATGATGATTGGATGAAGGAAAAAGGCCTGTTATAGCTTGCGCAACAAGAAAACTAAACTAAAAAACATACAATGGATATTTTTGATAAAATGAAATTCATGGGCCCATTGGGTCAGCATGCAGATAAAGCAGAAGGGTATTATGTTTACCCCAATTTAGAAGGACCGATCGGAAATCGAATGATGTTTCGGGGTAAAGAAGTCGTCATGTGGAGTGTCAATGACTATCTAGGATTGGCTAATCATCCAGAAGTGCGTGCCATTGATGCCCAAGCTTCCAAAGACTGGGGCATGGCCTATCCGATGGGCTCCAGATTGATGAGTGGAAATACGAAACACCACGAAAAATTAGAACAAGACTTAGCGGATTTTGTCCAAAAGGAAAAAGGCTTCCTGGTCAACTTTGGCTACCAAGGAATGGTGTCGGCGATTGATACATTAGTAGGACGTGATGATGTGATAGTGTATGATTCTGAAAGTCACGCTTGTATATTGGACGGAATGCGTTTGCACCCAGGGCAACGGTATGTATTTAAGCACAATGACATGGAAAGCCTCGAAAAGAATTTGGATCGGGCGCAAAAATACATCAAAAAGAAAAATAGCAGAGGGGGGATCTTAGTGATTTCAGAAGGGGTGTTTGGGATGCGTGGAGACCAAGGTTTACTCAAAGAAATCATTGCCCTAAAGGCAAAGTTTCCTTTTCGGTTATTAGTGGATGATGCACATGGATTTGGTACTTTAGGCAAGACTGGAGCGGGTGCTGGTGAAGAACAAGGGGTGCAAGATGGGATTGATGTGTACTTTGCTACCTTCGCCAAATCAATGGCAGGTATCGGCGCTTTCTTCGCAGCCGACGCGCGTACCATTAAGTATTTAAAATATAATATGCGCTCTCAGATTTATGCAAAATCTCTGCCGATGCCCATGGTGGTCGGTGCGCAAAAACGTTTGGAGATGCTCAAGACTATGCCCGAATTAAAAGAAAAACTTTGGGAAAATGTCAACATTCTTCAAAATGGATTGAAAGATAGAGGGTTTAGTGTCGGTAATACAAACTCTTGTGTGACACCCGTTTACATGGAAGGTACAGTGGGCGAAGCCACACAGTTGGTTTTTGACTTGCGTGAAAATTACTCCATTTTTTGCTCCGTCGTTGTATATCCAGTCGTCCCAAAAGGAATGATCATATTAAGATTAATTCCGACCACCAATCATACTGATGAAGACATCGAAATGACTTTAAATGCTTTTGAAAAAGTAAAAACTAAATTGGACGCAGGAGCTTATAAAGTGGATGATATTGTTAAGGTAGAGTAGGGGCGTTACAACGCAACTCCTACGCTCTGTTTATTTATTTGCAATACTATTTTTGAATTGACTAATCACTCACAATGAGGCTAACAACGATACATGCAGGATTTTTTCGGTTGGACGGAGGAGCCATGTTTGGTGTTGTACCCAAAAGAATGTGGAATAAAGTCAACCCAGCGGATGAAGATAATCTTTGCCCTTGGTCTATGCGTTGTCTTCTTGTAGAAACTGGGGACAGGAAAATATTAATAGATACTGGAATGGGGGACAAGCAAGGCGCTAAGTTTAAAGATCATTTTCGCCCTTTTGGAGAAGAAACGTTGCAGAGATCTTTGGCGCAAGCAGGATTGAAGACCGGAGATATTACGGACGTACTTTTGACGCATTTACATTTTGATCATTGTGGTGGCGCACTAGCCTACAATGAAAAAGAAGAGATTGTACCGGTTTTTGAAAATGCCACTTATTGGACAAATCAAGTGCATTTTGATTGGGCGATGAACCCAAATCCTAAAGAGAAAGCCTCCTTTCTAAAAGAGAATTTTTTACCTTTACAGAAAGCAGGCGTATTGAAGTTTATTGATGTGCAACAAGATGTTGAGTGGGTGCCAGGGATAAAATTACGTTTTCTTTATGGGCATACCGAGGCGATGATGATGCCCATTATTTATACAGGAGAGCAGACGGTGGTCTATGTGGCAGATTTAATGCCTGCTAGTTATCACATTCCGATGCCTTGGATAATTGCTTATGATATTCGTCCGATGAAAACCTTGGCAGAAAAAGGGACCTTATTAAAAGAGGCTTTGGAAAATAATTATTATTTATACTTTGAACATGATCCTGTAACGGAGTTAGTGACCTTACGGGAAAATGATAGAGGTAGAATTGTGGTGGATAAACGGCTCAAATTAAAGCAATCAATTGGGTAATTTCAAAGACAAATTAAAAAAACGGTGGGGGGTAACGACTACTTTTCAAGTCGTGATGATACTATTGGTGTTTGCTTTAACGGGCTACTCAACGCTCTATGCACAGCGGTATTTAAAGGATTTGATTGGGGTGAGCAAAGAGAGTCCGTTTATCATTAAATTCTTAGTCGAATTGTTTTTGGTCTTGCCTCTTTATACAATTATATTATTGTGTTGGGGGTATCTTCTCGGGCAAAAGGATTTCTTTCTTAGATTTATTAGAGCTAAAATACGGTTGCTT
>CAYRVZ010000142.1:0-3465 GCA_964427815.1 uncultured Saprospiraceae bacterium
GAATCACTCCAGTAAGCGCCCTCTTTACCAGGCTCATCAGTGAGGAAATCGTACTCAAGTTCTTCTTCTATTTCTGTATTCATATTATTCGTAAGATAGGAACGAATGACTTTTCCTTTGGAGCCAGTCAGGAGCCCAAGATCAGACCCAGCACTGATACCGAATGATCCAAAATCTAATACAACAGATGCCCCCAACCGAAAACTACCATTTTTGACTTTAATGCGTTCAAGAACCGAAGCACTCTGTCCATTCGTCCCATCTGGAAATATGTTGACAATTTTTTCTTGGATATAATCAAATTCATTGTTTTGAAAATTCGTCTCTACTTTTATTCCGATTGTCTTGAATAGTAAATACTCTGCCTCCAATCCAAATTGGAATCCATTTCCTCGATCAAATCTTTCGCCAAAGCTGAGATTGCTACGGTCAATGATAAAAGTAGCATTAGCACCTATTTTTACACCTAAATGTAATGGTTGTGCATGGAGTTGAAAAACAAAAACAAAAATGAATAGACTAAGTAAATTCCTCATAAGCACTTTATTGTTAAACCGATGATTACGAAAATAAGTAATATGCACATCTACTACTTAGTTTATTTTCAGTCAACCAGGTTTATTGTATAAATGGATTGTTTTTGATAATAGCTGGTCATTGAACATCTATCCAGCGAGTCGTTTATTAGGCGTAAAATCGTCGAAACACTTTTAATGCTCCCTTCGGTAACCCTGTACATCCTGTCGGAATCAGTATTTTCAGATTTGATAATTTTCAAGATTACATCACCCTTCGATTTATTATTGTGCTCCAAAAGTAAAAGCTTATCCCTTTATTAACTCGGCTTATCGACTAACTCTGGGTATCTTATACAAAATACAAGCGCACACTTCTACGGTAATCTTGGTAATCCTGATGCTAACAATTTGCTACTCTCCCAGTGTTGCTTCTGCCTCCGCTTCTCCAAGTTCCTCACCAAGAGCCAAGTTTATAGTATCTTTGCCCCACAAACTTAATCATGCCCAATAAAAGCCCTAAATCCAAGCTACACCCAAGAAATAAGCATAAAGGGAAGTACGATTTTAGAAAACTAATAGTCCAATTCCCAGCACTAGAACCCTTTGTTTTATTGAATAAATATGGAAATGAGTCCATTGATTTTTTTGATCCTTTGGCCGTAAGGGCTTTAAATGCAGCGATATTAAAAACGCAATATAGAATTAAGAGCTGGGAAATTCCGAAACACTACTTGTGTCCACCGATACCGGGGCGCGCAGATTATATACATTACGTAGCAGATTTATTGGCAAAAAAAAATAAAGGAAACATTCCAAGAGGATCAAATATTAAATGTTTAGATGTAGGAGTGGGGGCCAATTGTATTTATCCATTAATAGGGGCAAAAGAATATGGTTGGTCATTTGTCGGAAGCGATATAGATTCTGTTGCAATTGAATCTGCTCAAAAAATAATTGAGGCGAATGATTTTTCGAAAGGGCAAATTGAATTGCGCCAACAATTAATTAAGCACAAAATGTTTAAAACGATCATTAAGGAAGAAGAGCAATTTGATGTGGTTATTTGTAATCCTCCCTTTCATTCCTCCAAAGAAGCAGCATTAAAATCTACCCAGCGAAAACTCAAAAATTTAAAAGGAAAAAAGGATTTGAAACCAAGGTTGAATTTTGGCGGAAGCAATCAAGAACTATGGTGCAAAGGAGGAGAACTTGCGTTTATTAAGCAGATGATAAAAGAAAGTAAGTATTTTGCTAAGCAGGTAGTTTGGTTTACAACGCTCGTATCAAAAGAAACCCATGTCCGCATTTTCTACAAAGCCCTTCAGAAAATTCACGTAAAAGAAATAGTAATAATAGAAATGGGGCAGGGAAACAAAAAAAGTAGAATCCTTGCTTGGCGTTTTTATTAAAAATAAAAGAAGGGCGTAGAGATAACGCTACGCCCTTTTAGGATTAAAAATTGTTGTTACTTATTTTTCAATAACCAATCTTTTGGCCTGCTCATTCACCAATACAGAATACGTGCCTGTTGGCATTTGCGTAAGCGATATCTGAATAAAAGGTTCGTGGTCTGAGGCTAAATCCTTAGCATACACCACCTGACCGAGGTTATTTAAAATTTGAATACGAGTATCTTGGTCCATGGGTAACGCTACCGTAATGAAATTTTTCGCAGGATTGGGAAAAATTGTCAATGGATTACCCGATAATGGAACCAAGGTACTTTGTACAGACGATGCAGCGGATTGATTGAGTATGACTAATGCCTCGTCATCCTCATTGGGTGATTGCGTCGTGTTATTGTTTGGAGTAGAATCACCATCTTGTTCATCACACGCGGTTACTTGTGCAAACATCGGTATTGCACTCCCCACCTTTGTAAAGCCCATATATTCTAAAGTATAGGATTCATTTGCCGCGATACTGGGAATCTCCCAAATGCCTGTCCAATCATGAAAATCCGTACCAGAAGGGGTGACGTCTCCCATGAAGCCAAGCATAGACCAATTACTGATATCGGATTGGTCAAAAAATTGTACAACCACATTGTGGGCGGTCTCTGTTCCAGTATTGAGTATTGTCAAGGATGTAGTGGCTAGATTCCACTGACCTGGATGGATAGGGGTCGCCTCCAATGATAATTCCAAATCTACACTTGCTGTGGTTCCATCTTCAGAACAAGGACTTGGAACCACAAATTGTGTCGTCGTGCTACAACTCGCATCTGCTGCATCACTAAGCGTTAGGGCGATTTGTTGCCCTGCCGTAAATGCACCCTGGTTGATCTCATAAGGTCCAAAATTGGAGGAGCTTCCAGTCCCGGTTTGAGTGAGCCCATTGAAAGTAGCTATCCAATTAGAAGCACCTGTCACTTGTACACTAAAAGTAAAATAGTCATCATTGATATTTGTAGGTGTATTATTATCAAAGCAAGTGAGGCCATTTGTGGAGGCTTGTATAGAACAAGAATTGGTTGTTTCATCACAATCTAATTCTACAATATATTGACGTGGTGTCCATCTGTGATTTAAGTTCCAAGAACCATCCCACGGGAACATCGCATAGTATTCGTAATCTGCGGAATTAGCCGCACACCAGGAACAGTCGCTAAAATTTGTATAAGTAGCTGTGCTATTATCCGTCCAAACAAAATCACCTTCACTCGCTGCGTCATTTAGTCCAATATAGGAAATCTCTGAAATCTCATTCGTAAGAAACTGATTTTCTGCGGCACTATTGATCGTGGCCAAATGCCCTCCTATATCCTCTGCGGCTATTTTGGCTTGTGGCCAACTAAGTGCAGACTGACTGGAAAAATAATTGTGCCCTTCAAAAGAACCTAAAAAAGTAAATCCTGATGCACTGGTTGAACAGTCTCCCGTTCCACCTCCGCCGCCTGTCGAACTAGCAATGGTCGTGAAGTTTGAATAAGTACAAGTCGTGTTCA
>CAYRVZ010000142.1:3565-7436 GCA_964427815.1 uncultured Saprospiraceae bacterium
CCAGTCGCATCGGATACACTTGCCCAGCTTATGGCTGCATTTATATCTACATCTATTGCATTGTTTTGAGGAGAGGTGACTTGTGAACAAGCGGGCACTTGTGCTGTCGTTCCGCCTTGGATATTTACAGAATAATCCTCAATCTCACCAAATAGAATATTGTCACAAGGCTGGGCATATCCTGTTCGACTCATGATGATTCTCATTAAAGTAGAACCATTTTTGGCGGAAGCCGGAATAGTAATATTACCATTGACTTGACTTTCTGAGGTGCCATTTGCTGGAGCAGATGCCATTTTTTGGAAAACTATTTCTGAGGATTCAAAAATTTCATTTTGATTGTAATCAATCCAAACTCTCCAGTATTCTGGGTGTGTGTAATACCCAAATCCCGTAGTTAAATTAATAGGGTAGATGCTTCCTTTGGTTACATCTGCTTCGTGAAAAGAAAAGTCAGAATAGGGCTTGCGATAAGAAGTATTATTAACATTACTAAAGACTACTTGGTTGATCCATTCAGCCCAAGGGTTGTCGCTTTCGGGCATACAATAATTAGTCGTGCCGACACCATCAAAATTTGAGCATTGAGAAGGAGGGACAATGTAGGTGCTGACTTCGCATCCACTATCATTGGCGTCATTAAATTGGGCGGTAAAACTGTTGTTATGAATGACATATGGTCCAAAACTTACAGGTTGGTTATAAGGACCTGTTAAAGTTTGTCCATTGATACTTGCCACCCAGTTGCCACTTGTGTTCAGTCCGTTTACGGTCATGGAAATAGAAAATTCATCATCCCATCCCTTGATTGGCGTTCCTTTGTCATCACAGATTTTTTCATGTTGAGTTACATATAGGATGCAATCATTTTGTCCGCCACTACCAATGACTGTAACAGAATAGTCCTCTACTTCGCCATTTTCTATGGTCGTGCAAGGGCTGATTGGATAGTCATCTAATCTGAACATCACCCGCATCCGCGTTTTGCCATTTTGAGCACTAGTCGGTATGTGAAAGGAGGTGTATAAATTTCCATTTTGATGGTTCGCTTTCCCTTGAAAGGCTATTTCACTTTCTTGATATCTTCCGTCATGGTCATAATCTATCCAAGCTCTAAAAAAACCATTTCTATTAGGATTGAGCTCGGCATTCAGTTTTACCGGAATACTAGAGGCTCTATTGAGTGTGAAGTTTACTTCCGTAAAATCATTATACCTCCTTTTGTGAGAATATTTTGTTAACGTGTTTAGGCGAACCGATTTAATCCATGAATAAGTCACGTTGCCTTTGGGTTGACAATACTTAAAAATTGTAGTCAATGGGTAAGCCGCTGTATTCGGTAGGTTGCCGTTATCGACGGCAGCTCCTTGTGGTAAATTGATAACAATCTGCCCCGATTGGATAGGGTGCACCGTCACAAAGTAAGTCGTGCCACTTCCAGAAAAGCCAGAGAGTGTTGCGTTGCTTATCACAAAATCATTTATGCTCATTCCAGAAACGGATTCATTGAAGGTGGCTTTAATAATAAAGTCATCATTGTTGATCGCATTGGGCGTGGATAATGTGACGCTAGGTCTTGTATTTCCAGTGATGACTTCTTCAAAGAAACAAGGGCTTCCATTTAGGGAAATACCAGAAGCTGAAATAGTGGCACTATGCTGTGTTTGTGCATAGTCCCAATCATATCGCTTTACTTGATTGATATTAAAAGAAGATGGAAAGGAGTAGTTTTTATTCGCATATTCAGAATTATCAATAACTGTTTTTGCCCATAAGGCATACAAGTACTGTCCGTTTTGTTTTTTAAATGCAAAACCTCTAACACCGGCGGGTAGGTTCATATTTGCCGTTTTGACGGGGTCATACGTTGTCTTGGTAATGAAATCCCCAGTGGTTTTATAACCTATTCCGCAATTATTTCTAACTTGGTTGTTGGGGTTTCCACTAAATTTTTTATAGAATCCCATGCAGTCAAATTCATCGTCAATATTACTTTCAAACTCTAAATCATCAATAGAATAAACATGCATTTGAATGATATCATTTACTTTATTAATAATAGCACTCTTCATCAGGAAGTTGGTTTGTCCGTCATCTGAAGCGAGAGACTCTTCGGTAAATTTAATTCTAGGTACGTTTGTCTCGGTAACGGTACGGAGTTTTTTGGGATAGGTGCTTCCATTATATCCATATTGGGCAAGCAGATCTTCGTACTGTGCAAAACGATTGTCGATTACTTGATTAGCAGCTTCATCTGAGGTGCGCATATATGCCCAATCTTGAGTGTTGTCATCCCAGTGTCTGAGACTTCCATCAATACTTGGATAAGAATGAATACCCAATACATCAAAATAAGCGCCTCCCTTGAGTGGAAAATCACCAGTGACTGCTCCATTGTTTGGGTTGTCGGTATTTCTTAATAGTACATCGAGAAAAGAAGGATACCCCAAACCAGCTACGACTACATAGTCATCTGGAGCGATAGATTTTATCACTTCGTAGGAGATACGAAGCGTCCGTAAATAATGAAAAATAGGTGCTCTCAGTTTGTAGTCACAAGGGTCAGGGTTGTACTCCCAAAAATTACCTGGATATCCAGGGGGTCTCCAAGCTTTGTCGGTATAGACAAATCCGGGTTCGTTCCATATTTCCCAAAATTTAACATAATTGTTGTATTTGGTGACGATTCGATACATGTAAAGCGCAAAAGGATTGTTGTCATTGACGGGTGTCCCGTTTTCGCCATTATCCCAGATGGGTTCATACAGATTTTTGAACATCGTGCTTTCATGCCCCGGACAGTACTCCGTATGATCTCGAAGTGCATCGGAAGGCTCGCCAATAAAGGCCGTTAAATCTTCAATGCCAATACTGAAGTAATGTTCAAATGATTCGAGTTCGATTTCATCTCCTAAATCTTCTAGTACATAGGAGGCTAAAGAGGGTCGTAAAGCTTGGGCACCTACTCCAGGGATACCCTTTGCTGGGTCTCCTACCAGCAGATCGGCAGCAGATTGATTGCTCCATCCGATAGGCAAGAACCCCAAATTACTTCCAGGCCTGAAGTGACCTTCGTATGGGGTGATAAAATCATTGGCTGAAAAATTCACCTGAGCGAATCCTGGTAAAGACCATAGAAAAATAAAAAAGGCAATTAGCCTTTTTGAACTAATGTGTTTCATAGACGGATTTTTAATGACCAAAGAATGGTTTCATAAAAAAGCACCTCTAGAGCATAAATCTCAAGGGATACAGTGTACAATAAGTGTTAAAAAAAACAAAGGAACTGGGGAAATCTCAGTTACCCTGCTAGGGGGAAGTTTTCGAGCCTTAAATAGACTAAGTAGTTCTGATAATTCAACTAACCATACGAATGGAAGTCGGAGAACCCTACAATATTAGTCTAAAATACCATTTGTGCGGTAGAGGTTAGATTTGATAATTTAGATACTATTTTTGTGAAATAACACCCTGAAGTGTCAAAGACATTAGAATAAAACACGAATTAATGGCACTCAGATGGGCTGGGGCCCAGATATTAGGGATTTGCACAAATCTTATTTGATAGGCTGGGGCTAGAATCTTTCAGCCCAGATAATAATTTTCACGATTAAGTCCTTTTTCTAAGGAGATTTTTGGGGTTTAGACAAGGAAAAAGCAAAAAAATACTTTACGGTAAAGTAGCAGTTATAGGGAAGAGCTAGGCAACATATTCCATAAGGAGACATATTGAGATTAGCACAAATTAGCTTCTGAAGCAACATGAATTAGGGAAGTAGAAAAATAATCCGTATTTTTGTATAGATTTATAGGACTCTACGTTATAAATTTGCAAATCAAACCTACTCAACCTTTAGATAATGAATTATTT
>CAYRVZ010000143.1:0-7397 GCA_964427815.1 uncultured Saprospiraceae bacterium
GATGGTTTTTTATACGATTCTGTCAGAAAAGGGTGTTTTGAGCAATGGGAAGTTGTGGTTGGCGCATTAGTTTTGTTCAATTGTACTCACTCCTTACCCTTAAAAACGCCAACAAAAAGCGCCCAAGCTACAAGAATAAAAAAAGCAGATGCCAAAAGAGGATAGCTACTATTACCATTATAAGCACTCAAAAAGCCGCCTAAGATCGGTGGAAAGAGATTACCTAAAGACAACATCGACTGATTGATACCCAAAATCTCTCCTTGAAAGTCCTGACCAGCTTGAACAGAGACTGTGCTCGTCATATTGGGAGAGGTCATCCCATGAAAAATGGCAATTAATGGGTTAATAAAGTAAAAGAAAATAGGGTTAGTTGGGATCAACAAGGTGGCGAGAACCACACTCACACCGAGCATAGAAATGGGAATTACTTTTTTGGGCGGAACCTTACCCGACATTCGACGAACTATTAATCCTTGCGTAATAATCAACCAAATCCCGACCCATCCATATAATTGACCTATTTGAACAGGAGTGTATTCAAATTTTTGTATCAAGTAAACAGAGAAAAACTGCGTATAAAAAGCAAATCCCATTGAGTAAAACAAAACAATAGTAAAAATAGTACGTAATTTGGGTTGCCTAAAACTAGTCGCGATATTTTTGAAGCCCGTAAAGAAATTAATGGCTGTTTGGCGTTTTTCCCGCAAGGTCTCCTTAAAATTAAAATGCAACAAAATGATGTTTAGTGCTGTCAGTATGGCCGTAAAATAAAAAGGCGTTGACAAGGTAAACCAACTTACATTTTCACTGTCCGCCAATATCCCGCCCAATGCAGGGCCGATGACAAAACCTAATCCGAAAGCCATACCCACCAATCCAAAATTCTTCACCCTAGTCTGTTCATTGCTCACGTCTGCCAGCACTGACATTACGATAGATATATTTCCTCCTGTAAAACCGGGAAGCATTCGAGCTAAAAAAATAAAAACCAAATGATGACTTGCGATTGCTTGCGCAAAAATCAAATACCCAATCAATGTTCCCACAAGGGAAATAAGAATCATCGGCTTGCGCCCAAAACGATCAGATAAAGCGCCCAAAACGGGTGCTCCAAAAAATTGCATAAAAGGATAAGACGCAATCAAAAATCCGTATAAAATATAGCGTGTCGCCTCTGGCATATCCACAGGCAAGATACTACTGGTGGCTCCAAAAAATAAAACGGGCACAATGGGAATGATAATCCCCACGCCAAGCATATCTATGAATACGGTCAAAAAAATTGGGAAAAGACTATTGTTCTTGGATGTAACCATGCCGCAAGGTAGTACTTTATATTAATCTAATGATTCATCGAATCCGCTAAAGATTTAAGGCTTTTAGTTTTTTTTGGTTATGAGCATGCAGACCAAAATTAATGGCAAGATTAATGCCTGCTGCAATCACCAACAAATAAGTTGCTGCGGGTGTATCAAGAGCTGCCGCGCCTGCAAGCACCCGAAAAATAGCCCCTAAAGAAACAAAGGCTAAGCCCAAATATGGAATCCGTTTTAACCCAAGGCTATAGGCAACACCCATGGCAAAATAAACCATCTCCCACATCAACACCTCATCACTCAAGTACTTTCGGGTCAACACAATGCCACCCATCAAGGTGACGGCTAACCAAAAGGAAGCGGATTGCTTATTCACAGAGCCGATGGCAATCGGTTTATATTTTTTCTTAATGGGGTGTTGACGATCCGACTCAAAATCTGCCAAATCATTAAAGATGTATCCTGCCGATGCGATCAACGAAAAACTGAGAAAGGTGTAAAGCAAAGAAAATTCTGGATCTCCAAAAATTAAATCTGCTCGTCCAATGACCAAAGCGGGCAAAAAAACCAATACATTTTTTAGCCAATAACAAAATCGAAATAACCGTAAAAAAGCCACAAAGAATTATTTAGTTCTTTTGTAGAACGAGTCTAGTGCTGCTTTGTTCCCAAGTTAAAGACGTGTTGGCTCTATTGTATGTCTGATACCTTATAAAGCCAAAAGTTGTCTGTTCCCACATTGTAAAATACTTGACCTTTAGCAGTCATAATGTGGGCATGAAAGCCTGCTTCATACGCTTTGAAGGCTTGGACTATCTCATCTATTTTAGAGAAATTGCTAGCGGTCATATAGAAACTTCTTTTGTAAGTAGAATTCGATACCTTGAGTGCTATTGACTCATCAGCGCCAATCGAGAAATAACCGTAGTTACCTGCCATTGGAGTCAATACATCCGCTGCAAACACCTCTAAGCTATCCATAAAAACATCCAACAATTCGTCGTGGTAACTAGAATCCACATATGCAACGCCCCAAAAAGCGTCCGGTGGAAATCGATTCACCTCAATATGCGATTGGGCAATGCCCTTAGGATCGGTAAAGTCTAATTGGATTTGGTCATCACTTATCGTAAAGGCTCCTTCATTAAGAATGGTCTCCCTAATGATTAGATCCATTTCATGGACACCATTGCCCAAGCTGTCGATCTCTACGGTCGTATAAAGAATGGCTTTGTTTTCGGATTCGGTAGAAGGTTTTTGAATTTGGTAAATATTTAATTCAACACGACGATCAACTATTTTTGCGAAAGCCTGAATCTTATAATTATCAGGCATTTCAGTAGTGGTTGAAATATAAACAATTATATTATTTCTATTACCTAAGGCTTGCCGTACGCTCAAATTAAATTCAGCTTCGACGTCATAAAAAAATACAGGATCCACGTTCTTTTGGCAAGAAGCGAATAGTAGTAAAAGGAAAGGTAAAAATTTAACCATCTGCTGTTAGTATTAAAGTAATCTGGTGTCTTTATGTAACGAATCAATCCAATATTCGCTGCTAGACCCGCTATCTTTTTAGTAAAGTTAACCGCTTTCGCACAAACTAGCCGAAGTTTCAAGAAATATTGGGAATAAAAAGCGTAATTTTGTGCCTTGCGGCAAAAGTTTGTCCTCATTTATCTATAATTTTCATGAAGAATCTCAGAAATTTCTGCATCATCGCGCACATTGACCATGGTAAAAGTACCTTGGCAGATAGAATGCTTGAATCTACTCGTACAATCAGCGAAAGAGATATGCAAAGCCAAACTTTAGATGACATGGACATCGAACGAGAACGGGGCATCACCATCAAGAGCCATGCCATCCAAATGTCACACATTAAAGACGGAGAGACCTTTACCTTTAACTTAATTGATACGCCTGGACACGTGGATTTCTCATACGAAGTTTCTCGGTCCATCGGAGCTTGCGAAGGCGCATTACTTTTGGTAGATGCCGCGCAAGGCATTCAAGCTCAAACCATCTCTAACTTATATCTCGCCATTGAACAGGATCTAGAAATCATCCCCATCATTAACAAGGTGGATATGGCGAGTGCAATGATTGAAGAAGTAACGGATCAGATTGTAGATTTAATTGGATGCGATCCTGCTGACATCCTGCTTGCGAGTGGCAAGACTGGACTAGGTGTGCCTGCCATTTTGGATGCTGTGGTCGATAGAATTCCTGCACCGAGCGGAGATATTACCGCCCCATTGCAAGCCATGATTTTTGATTCTGTCTTTAACAAATATCGAGGGGTCATCGCCTATGTTCGTGTATTTAATGGGACGCTAAAAAAAGGAAAGCAAGTTCAATTCGTCAATACAGGTCAAAATTATTTTGCAGAGGAAGTGGGACATTTAAAGATGGACTTGGTACCCAAAAAAGAAATAAAAGCAGGGGACGTCGGCTATATCATCACAGGGGTAAAAGAGTCCAAAGAAATAAAGGTGGGCGATACGATTACCTTAACAGACAACCCATGCATAGATACAGTTAAAGGTTTTGAGGATGTAAAACCCATGGTTTTTGCGGGTATTTTCCCAATCGAAAACGAACACTTCGAAGACCTCAGGGACAGCTTAGAAAAATTGCAACTCAATGATGCGTCCCTTACTTTTGAACCCGAAACTTCGATGGCATTGGGATTTGGTTTTAGATGTGGATTTTTGGGAATGTTGCATTTAGAAATTATTCAAGAGCGTCTATCTCGGGAGTTTGACCAAGAAGTCATCACGACCGTACCTAACGTGAGCTATGTTGCATATACCACTCAAGGGGAAAAAATCAATGTTCATACCCCTACGGAACTGCCAGAGCCCACTAAACTCGATAAAGTAGAAGAACCCTATATCCAGGCAGCCATCATCACCAAACCTGAGTATATCGGCAAAATCATGAACCTTTGTATTGAAAAGAGAGGCATCATGAAAAATCAAAATTACCTTTCTCAATCTAGGGTAGAGATTATTTTTGAAATGCCGCTTGGCGAAATTGTGTTTGATTTCTATGATCGCTTAAAGTCCATTTCGCGAGGTTATGCCTCTTTTGATTACCACATGATTGATTTTAGAGCGTCAGACCTGGTCAAGATGGATATTCTGTTAAACTCTGAGCCCGTAGATGCTTTGTCTGCGCTAGTTCACCGAACTAAAGCGGATTACCTAGGTCGCAAAATTTGTAAACGATTAAAAGAACTACTCCCAAGAAAACAATTTACCATCGCTATCCAAGCTTCTATCGGAGCCAAAATTATCGCAAGAGAAACCATCTCTGCCATGCGTAAAGATGTAACCGCCAAATGTTATGGTGGTGATATCTCTCGTAAACGTAAGCTACTGGAGAAACAGAAAAAAGGAAAGAAGAAGATGCGCCAAATCGGTAACGTAGATGTCCCTCAAAAAACGTTCTTACAGGTGTTGAAGTTTGATGATTGATTATTTTTGCAGTTTCCTTTTGACCTTTTTGGCTAATCCCACAAATCCAATAGTGGCCTGTGGAATCTGATCCTCCAATATCAGTATGACCTCTTCTTTTAGATCAGGTTCTTTTGTGCAAATATTTACAAGATTAAGTAGGGCTCCACGTTTGATGGCGGTTGGGGTTTGTACATTTTGCAAATAATTAAAACACAATTCACTCAATCGCCCCAAGTGTTTTTCCTCTAGTGCTAGCCCCTCTAGAATTAAAAACCCATTTCGCAATAGGGCATCGTGAACGGGGTTTTCCATGGCGCCTAATATTTGACCTGCATAAGGTTTTATCCAGTTCGGTTTTGTTGGTGCAATCGTACGCAATGCCCAAGCCGCTCTCTGCACGATTCGATATTCCTTAGCTAAGAATAGCACCATCAGTGCATCAAATCGCTTCTTATCTTTGAGCACCCAAGCAACAATTTTATTTTTTTGCGCTTTGGAATGTTCTTTCAGAATCATCTGGATTAGGTCATCTTTTATGGATTGCATTTTCTATAAAATGATTGATTGATAAATCTTCATCATTCGGTCCGTTGTTGTCTTTCGACCAAAATTATCAAGTGCATATTGATAGCCCCGTTCAATCATTTTTTTTCGTAAGCCCTCCCCTAATACCTGTTCCATTGCTTCCGCCAATTCTTCTGGACTATTGGGATTAATCCATAGAGAATCGGGACCAGCCGCTTCGGGAAGGGAAGAGGTATTGGAAGTAATCACGGGTGTTTTACTCAACAAAGCCTCTATCACGGGTAAGCCAAAACCTTCATACAAAGAAGGATAAATCAACGCCTTGGCAGCATGATAAATAGCTTTTAAATGCTCATTGTTTGTCAGGTTCTCCACCCAAAATACCTGTTTTTTCAGTCCTTCTGATGCTATCAATGATAATAATTGTTCTTTGCCTTGACTGGGTCGTCCAATTATTATCAAAGGAATTTTTATATCTTTGGGGAGGTGCCGATACGCCTTGATGACGACCTGGATATTTTTTCTAGTCTCCACACTTCCAACAAACAAAAAATAGTCTTTGGGCAGCTGATATTTTTCTAATACGGCTTGGCTGCCCTCGATTAAAGGCTCATAATAAATGGAATTGCAACTTTGATAAGCAACAACTATTTTATCCTCATCAATACCATAAAAATGAATAATGTCCTTTTTGGTGCTTTCGCTAATAGCTATTATTTTATCTGCTTGTAAGCAACTTTGTTTAAACTTAAAATCATATATTTTGCGATCGATCCAAGGATAGGTATTGGGGTATCTTTTAAAAATTAAATCGTGAATCGTTACAACTGATTGAAGAGATGAATTTTTAATATTAAAAGGTAATTCGTGACTCAGTCCATGATATAGTACTAAGTCGTCCGCTTCTAATTCTTGTGTCATTCCAAAACTTCTCCAGTAGGATTTGACTCTTGCTTTAGAAACAATTGGTTGAAAAGGTTTTTGCTGAAAAGTTAAAAACTCAGTGGATGATTTTATTTTTGGCGTATAGAGTAAATAATCATTATCGGGATAGAACGTCGCTAAATTTGTCAGTAATGACCGCCCATAATTACCGAGTCCCGTAAAATTATTAAAGACGCGTTTTGCTTCAAAACCAATTTTCATTGCATCGTCTTATGACCGCTCGATGGGCAGATTAAAAGAGTGAACCACCTTTGCCATTTCATAGACTAATTCTGGATTTTCTTCGAGTTGATTACCCACAACAATGATGTCTGCTCCTGCTTCTGCGGCTTGGGCGGCTTGCTCAGTTGTACGGATACCCCCACCGATGATGATGGGCAAATCAACTGCTTTCCGGACAAGGGCAATCATTTCAGGCGTGATGGCATTTTTGGCACCACTTCCTGCATCCATATATAATAGTTTTAGCCCAAGCATTTCGCCAGCGATAGCCGTCGCCATGGCAATTTCGGGCTTATCCGCAGGGATGGGAAAGGTATTGCTGATATAACTAACCGTCGTGGGCGCTCCACCATCAATCAACATATAGCCAGTCGGCATGATTTCTAGTGAGCTTTGTTTCAGAAAAGGAGCGGCTATCACATGGTTTCCGATGAGAAATTCAGAATTACGTCCAGAAATTAAACTCAAAAAAAGCAAGGCATCCGCTTTATCGTTTAACTGGATAGGATTTCCTGGAAATAGGATACTCGGAATATCACTCTTCGCCCGAATGGTGTCCAAGCATCTAGCTAATTCATTTTCCATCATCAAACTCCCTCCGACAAAAAATAGATCCACGCCTGCTTTTTCAGCTTTCTGAATGATGCCCGTCAAGGCGTTAGAATTGGTTTTGTCAGGATCAATCAGTACCACAAATAGCTTTCGACCTATTCGTCGAGCTTGGTAGATTGTTTCTAATATTGTTCTATTTGCGTTTTTTTGTGCCATTCGGAACAACAAAGATAAGTTTTTCTAGCGAAAAAGGTTATTTTTGTTGTTTAGTATTTACGAAAGAAAAGATGTAACTGCTATAAAGGCATCATTCAATCTCATCCATCCGAGTGGTCAATCGCTGTACGACTTCAAATTCACTCAAAAAGAC
>CAYRVZ010000144.1:0-3627 GCA_964427815.1 uncultured Saprospiraceae bacterium
TGTGAATGAGTTACTATTTGATAAGAGTAGACCATCTTGGTAGGTCTGTTTATTTCTCTTGCCTGCCAAATAAAATAAACAAAAAAAAGGATAGAACGTTAAGAAGACTAAATATCGAAATTTTCTACAATGAATTTGAAGCAAGTTATACCTATTTTAGACTGGTTACCCCAGTATAACAAAGAGTGGTTTAAAGGAGATTTATCTGCAGGATTGACGGTGGGTGTGATGCTTATTCCGCAAGGCATGGCGTATGCGATGCTCGCTGGATTGCCCGCCCAGTATGGCTTGTTTACAGCGCTTGTTCCTATAGTTATATATGCTATTTTTGGTACTTCACGACAATTGGCAGTTGGTCCAGTTGCATTGGTTTCGCTATTGACATTGGAAACGGTCAGCCAATTAGCAGCACCTGGGACAGAAACATATATTGCCTTGGCGATTACGTTGGCGTTGATGGTGGGATTAATAGAGCTATTTATGGGCGTATTTCGATTAGGTTTTTTGGTCAATTTTTTGTCACATCCAGTGATTAGTGGCTTTACTTCGGCGGCTGCGATAATCATTGGTCTCAGTCAATTGAAGCATATACTGGGGATCAAAATCCCACGCGGGCTCAAAGTACATGAAATTGTAATGACTGCCATCGAACAAAGCAACCTAATCAATATGACATCCTTATGGATAGGTTTGGCAGGTATTGCAGTAATACTAATTTCAAAAAAAATCAACAAGGCAATTCCAGGTTCATTATTGGCGGTTATTTTTGGTATTATCCTTGCCAATGTGATGGGTCTTGGAGCAGAGCAAATAAAGATAGTGGGTGATATACCGAGTAAGCTACCTACGTTTGCGCTACCCGAAATGAGTTGGGAAATTTTTACGAATATGTTGCCCTTGGCTGCGGCTTTGGCGTTAGTGGGGTTTATGGAGAGTATCGCTGTCGCAAAAGCATTGCAGTCCAAGCATAAAGATTATAAAGTTGATTCCAATCAAGAATTAATTGCATTAGGCCTAGCGAGTATTGTCGGTTCGTTTTTTCAATCTTATACCGTAGAAGGAGGCTTTGGGCGTAGTGCAGTAAATGATCAAGCTGGCGCAAAGACTGGCGTTGCGGCTCTGATAAGTGCGGTGGTGGTATTGCTTACGCTATTGTATTTAACGCCTTTGTTCTTTTATTTGCCAAAGGCGATTTTGGGATCTATTATCATGGTGGCGGTGATTGGATTGATTGATATTCATGAAGTGAAGCTTTTGTGGAAACGTAACCGAACGGATTTGGCGATGTTAGTTGTGACTTTTATTGGAACACTGATGCTAGGAGTAGAAGAAGGTATCGGTCTGGGAGTATTACTGTCATTAGCCATGGTTATATATAGAACGACTAGACCTCATGTCGCGGTATTAGGTAATGTACCCGATACACATTTTTACAGAAATGTAGAACGTTTTCCTTCTGTCGTAATTGATGACCAAATCTTAATTGTTAGATTTGATGCTCAGATATATTTTGCTAATGCGAATTATTTTAAAGAACAGGTAGAAGAATTGGTGGATAATAAAGGGGATAAACTAAAATTAGTAATCTTAAATTCGGAAAGCATCAACAATCTGGATAGTAGTGCCGTACATGCCATTAAAGACTTGGTCGAAGAATATCTGGCGAAAGGTATTGAGATTGCCTTTACTGGCGTAAAAGGTCCCGTAAGAGATGCTATGACCAAAGCGGAAATATTAACAGAAAGTACTGGAGACCATTTTATGAGTGTTCAAGAAGCAGTGGATTGTCAAAAAGCTAGTTGTGCTTCTGAACCTAAGCCCTCAAAAACAGATCTGAGTGACTATGTGACTCAGAGTAATAAAAAATAGGAAGTCGTTGCTCCCGCCAACGGAAGATGTGGCTCGACGTTCTTACGGAAATATACTTCTTCATGAGCTATGATGAATCTGTCATATATGTACAGGCGTATGTCTCAGAACGCATCGTACTTGTCCCCGCTGGCGAGTCAATAATGGAATTGTTAATTTGGAGGAGGATTGACAACAGATTCTAGAGAGGGATCCAATGGTAGTGGATATATAAAGGAAATAAAGATTTACTCAATAAAAGATTAGTCTCCCACCCTATTCTACTCGCTCAATCAAACCAGCCCTCCACCATTTTTTCTTCCACTTGTGGATTTGAACGATGATAAAATTCATTCTTTTGTCCATCATATCTATAATCCTTAGCCCATTCCAGGTGATTTTCAGCAAGGGAGGCTAAGGCTTTCGCTATCGTTTCCATTTCATCGTTGGTCATAGTGGGATGGATGGATAACCGAATCCAGCCTGGCTTCAAGGATAAATCCCCTTGCCCAATATTGCTTACAATGTTTTTTGATTTTTGATAAGACACTTCTAGTAGATAATGCCCATAGGTACCAGCACAAGAGCAGCCTCCACGGGTTTGAATCCCAAACCGATCATTTAGTAATTTGACCGCAAGGTTATAGTGAATGTCCTCAAAGTAAAAGGATATAACCCCAAGGCGACTAGGCTGATTAGCGGCTAACAAATGCAAGGAGGGAATGGCTGCCATACGGGGCCATAAAATAGCCAGTAGCTCATGTTCTCTGTCCATGATTTGTTGCGTACCCATTTGTTCTTTGAGTTGGAGGCTCATAGCTGTGCGGATGGTTTGCAAAAAACTAGGCGTACCTCCATCTTCTCGCGCCTCAATTTCCATGATGTAACTGTGTTCGCCCCATGGATTAGTCCAGTTGACCGTACCTCCACCAGGGTTATCGGGAACTCGATTTTTATACAACGCAGCCTTAAAAAGTAACGCTCCAGCAGAGCCCGGACCACCCAAAAATTTGTGTGGGGAAAAGTATATCGCATCTAAACTTTCCAAAGGATCTGAAGGATTCATGTCGATATCAATGTAGGGAGCCGAACAGGCAAAATCCACAAAACAAAGACCGTCATTTTGGTGCATCATCTTGGCTATCTGGTGATAAGGCGTCATGATACCCGTAACATTAGAGCAGGAAGTAACCGCTGCTATTTTTTTTCTATTGGGATACTGAACTATCAGTTTTTGTAAATTGTCCAAACAAACTAACCCTTCTTTGTCTGCTTCAATGACCAAAACTTCAGCAATGGTTTCTAGCCAAGAGGTTTGATTAGAATGGTGTTCCATGTGGGTAACAAAAACGATCGGACGCTCTTCTTCGGAAATATGGACCATCGCCTGAAAATGTTCATGTACTTTTAGACCCAAGATTCGTTGGAATTTATTGATGACTCCCGTCATCCCTGAATTAGAGGAAATTAACACATCGGATTCATTTGCATTCACATGTGTCTTGATGATTTCTTTGGCTTTATGGTAAGCCTTAGTCATGGCAGTCCCAGTGATAGAAGTTTCCGTATGGGTGTTACCCACAAAAGCACCAATTTTGAAACTGATGGTTTCTTCGATAGGTGCATACAAGCGGCCACTAGCCGTCCAATCGGCATAAAGAATATTTTTCTTTCCATAAGGAGAGGGAAAAGAGGCATCAATACCGACTATTTTTTCGCGAAAGGGTTTAAAATGTTTTTCTAGTTCTGTCATGTGTTTCTATAAGTCAGTTTTGTCAG
>CAYRVZ010000144.1:3727-7393 GCA_964427815.1 uncultured Saprospiraceae bacterium
CTACAACTTCTTTCACGACAGGCTCGACTTTCTTCACGA
Organism: uncultured Saprospiraceae bacterium; assembly: GCA_964427815.1. Classification (GTDB taxonomy): domain Bacteria; phylum Bacteroidota; class Bacteroidia; order Chitinophagales; family Saprospiraceae; genus HyVt-613. Next base: position 3,767 of record CAYRVZ010000144.1, read on the forward strand.
CAGGCTCGACTTTCTTCACGACAGGCTCGACTTTCTTAGCTACAGGTTCTGCTTTCTTCGCTTCCGCTTCTAATTGCTTCTTCAAATCTCCAAATCCTGCTATTTCGCCCAAGGTCGTAATCTCATTGCTAGACGATTGTTTTTTCACAAACTTACGAGTCGTTTCCTTCTCTTCGCGTTTTTCGTTTTCAACGATTTCACCTGCTTCACGTTTAATTGCATCCAAATAACGCGTATGAGAAATCAAAATACGCTTATCATCCCTGTTAAATTCTAGAACTTTGAATGTAAGTACGTCATTCACTTCCGCCATGCTACCATTTTCTTTCTTAACATGCTTAAGTGGAGCAAAAGCCTCTAGTCCATATTGTAGTTGAACGATAGCACCTTTTTCGTCTTTTCTAACCAAAGTACCTTCATGGAAAGAACCTACTGGGAATACATTTTCAAAGGTATCCCACGGATTTTCTTCCAATTGCTTGTGTCCTAAAGAAAGCTTTCTATTGGCTTTATCAATTTCCAAGATTTGGATATCAATATCTTGACCTACTTTCGTAAATTCAGATGGATGTGAGAAACGTTTCAACCAGCTAAGGTCTGAAATATGAATCATCCCTCCAATACCTTCGTCTAGTTCAACAAAGACACCATAAGGTGTTAAATTCTTAACGACTCCAGTATGCTTCGTACCCGTAGCAAACTTATTTTCGATAGTATTCCAAGGATCATCAGACAATTGCTTGATGCTCAAAGACATCTTCTTGTCTTCTCTATCAACGGTTACGACTTTTGCATCATAAGATTCTCCTAACGTAAAGTATTCCTTAGCATTAACAGGCTGGTTACTCCAAGTTACTTCACTTACGTGTACCAAACCTTCTACTCCAGGAATTACTTCTAAGAAAGCTCCGTAGTCTTCAATGTTAACTACTTTACCTTTTATAGTAGAACCTTCTACAATTTTTTCATCTAACACCTCCCATGGATGAGGTAGCAATTGCTTCAAACTCAAAGATATTCTCTTTTTGTCTTCGTTGAAGTCTAATACCACGACATTCAGCTTTTGGTTCAACTCAAGCACTTCACTTGGGTGCTTAATTCTACCCCAAGAAATATCCGTAATATAAAGTAAGCCATCAACACCTCCTAAGTCCATAAATGCGCCGAAATCTGTGATATTCTTGACCACTCCTTCTAGGACTTGTCCTCTTTCTAGAGTCGCTACGATCTTATCTCTTTGTTCCGCAAGGTCACTTTCAATAAGTGCTTTGTGCGATACAACCGCATTTTTAATGGCTTCATTAATCTTAACAACTCTGAATTCCATTGTTTTTCCAACATATGCATCATAATCAATGATCGGTCTGATATCAATTTGTGAGCCCGGTAAGAATGTTTCTAAACCACTACAGTCCACAATCAAACCACCTTTTGTCTTACTGACAACAGTACCGTTTACGATTGTCCCTTCTTCATAAGAGTCAACCAGACTATCCCAAGCTTTTAGGATTTTCGCTTTTCTTCTTGATAAAGAAAGTTGTCCTCTTTTATCTTCTAAGCTTTCTACATATACAGGCACCAAGTCCCCTACCTTAAGATCGGGCATATCTCTAAATTCAGAGATAGACAGGATTCCATCGGCTTTGTAGTCAAAATCAATGATCACGTCTCGACCATTAATCTCCTTTACTTTACCATCAACTATCTGGTTTTCAGCAAGGGCTACTATGTAGTTTTCGTATTCAGTAGTAAAAGATTTTAGTTCTGCATCCGAATAATCGGAGAGATCAGATTCTTTACCGTCCCAATCAAAATCATCATGAGCCGTTTCCAAAAACTTAGAGTTGTCCTCTATTAACGTTTCTAAGGTTTTGGTCGTTTCTATTTCTCTTTGTTCTTTAAGAGCTGCCACCTCTTCTACTGATAATTCAGTAACGATAGGTGCGGTAGAAATTTCTTCTACAGTAGTAACTACTGCGTTTTCATCTACACTGCTTACTGTTTCTTCAGCAGCGGATGTTGTTTCAAGATTTTCTGATACTTCTTTGTTTGTATCGTCTTGAATGTCCTTGTTTTTTTCTTCTTCGAGCATTGAAAGAATCCTCTTTTAAATGGTTAAAAAATAAGAAATGCGAGTGGCAAAAAATTCTTGCCAATAAACACAAATCCATTAAAGCGGTGCAAAGGTAAGTGTTTTTTACTTATTAGACAAAGGAATGTTCCAATAAATTGATAATCTCCTTTTTCCGTCCTTTCGTACAAAAGGAACCCACTATTGCTACGGGATAAAAATTGGTCGTTATCTCCTCCAAATAAAAAAAGCGACTCAAAATGAATTGAGTCGCTTTTTAAGTAAAACATCGAATCTACTTTGCAGAAGCCTTTTTAGGCGTTCCTTTCTTTTCGTATGTATTTTGAACAGCTGTCTTGTCCATCGGGTTCCATCCTTTCGTCATATCATATACAGATGCTGACGCAATAAAGACAGAAGAATAAGTACCGAATATGATACCCCACATGATAGCAAAAGCAAAACCTTTTATGCTATCTCCTCCAAATACTAATAGGATTAAAATTACAATCAAAGTCGTGACGGAGGTAATTAAAGTCCTGCTTAATGTTCGGTTAATCGACAAATTAAAGACTTCTTTTTTAGTAGTTCCAAGTCCAGCCCCAATAAATTCTCTAATACGATCATAAACAACTACGGTGTCATTCACAGAATAACCAATTACTGTTAAAATCGCTGCTACGAATGCTTGGTTAATTTCCATAGAAAAAGGCATGATATGCTGGAATATTAAGAACATACTCAAAGTAGCTAATACATCGTGGAATAGTGCGATGACAGCCCCCATACTAAATTGCCATTTGCGGAAGCGAATAAACAAGTAAAGGAAAATGAATATCAAGGCAACAATTGCTGATTTATAGGAACTTGCTCTGATATCATCGGCTATCGTTGGTCCTACTTTACTAGAACTAATGATCTTTGTTCCAGAGGAGCTCACGTCATTGAAAGCCTCTTTGGTAATTTTACCCCCTACGATGGTATTAATTCCGTCAAAAAGTTTATCTGTAACAATAGTAACCGCGCTTTTATCTGTACTATTGATCATGTACTTTGTCACGATATTAAAGGTATTATTGGTACTAACAACTTTTACGGTTGGCTCTGTTTCAAATTGGTTTTTCAATTGAGCTCGTATCATATCAGCGTCAACTTTAACTTCCTTATCAAACTTAACATTGTATGAATACCCACCAGTAAAATCAACCCCTAAATCAAACCCTTTGGTGACAAACAAAGCCGCACCTATTAAAATAACAACAGAAGACATGATATAACCATATTTACGGATACCGATCCAATCAATATTGGTTTTGGTAAGGATATTAGTAGACCAACCATAACTAAAAGCAGGCACTTTTCCTTTTTCAACTCTCCAATCTATAATTAACTTGGTCAAAACTAGGGCTGTCAATAGTGAACTTAAGATACCAATTATCAATACGACTGCAAACCCCTTTATAGGACCTAATCCAAAGTATGATAAGACCATTGCCGTTAATAAAGAAGTAACGTTAGCATCTATAATAGCTGAATAAGAATGTTTAAAACCATCT
>CAYRVZ010000145.1:0-7081 GCA_964427815.1 uncultured Saprospiraceae bacterium
ACGCCAGAGGACGTTACCCTTACGGGAAATGTAACCGATAATGACACGGATATCGATGGAGACATATTGACCCTTACGACTATACCCGTACTGAATGTATCGAATGGTACACTTTCGTTAAATGCAGATGGAAGTTTCACATATACACCCAATCTTAATTTTGTAGGGCAAGATAGCTTTATCTATCAGGTCTGTGACAACGGAACACCCAGTCTATGCGACACAGCTACAGCATATATTGACGTTACTCCAGTAAATGATAAACCCATTGCTATTGATGATAATTACACCACGCCAGAGGACGTTACCCTTACGGGAAATGTAACCGATAATGACAGTGATGTCGAAGGCGGATTGACCGTCAATACGGCGCCAATATTTAATGTTACAAATGGTACGCTTACGCTAAATGCTGATGGAACATTTACTTATGTACCCAATGCTGATTACGTTGGCAATGATAGTTTTACCTATCAAGTATGCGATATGGGTAGCCCAGCTTTGTGTGATACAGCAGTAGTTTACATTACCGTAACACCTGTTAATGATCCACCCATTGCTATTGATGATAATTACTATACAGATACGAATACACCAAAATCCGATAATGTAGTGTTGAATGACAACGACCCAGAAAATGAAGGTCTAGTCGTCAACCCAACACCAGTAGTGCCGCCATTGTATGGCAACTTAACGGCTTTTGATGATAGCGGAGCTTTTACCTATATGCCCGCAACTAACTTTAATGGATACGATCAATTCACTTACCAAGTATGTGATAACGGCATACCTAGTCTTTGTGATACTGCAGTCGTTTATTTCAAAATAGGTAATGTTGCCGTACTAATAGCTAACCCCGAAACAATCGATTGTAATACATCTATCGTGACTTTAGATGGATCGGGTTCCAGTCAAAGTACAAGTTACACCTATGCTTGGACCACCAATACTGGAAATGTTGTTAGTGGACAAGATCAGATGATTGCTCAAGTTGATAAACCCGGAACATACACATTAACCGTATTGGATACTGTATCAATGGTCTCAGCGTCATCTTTGGTAACCGTTACAATTGATACGCTATCACCAATGGTCAATATTGAAAATCCAGCTATCATTACTTGTGCAAACCCTTCCACTTTCTTAAGCGGTAGTGGTTCAGATGCGGGTACTAATTTTAGTTATGAATGGACGACTAGTAATGGAAATCTTGTTGGAAGTACAACAAATATACTTGCAGAAGCAAACCAAGCCGGCACATATCAACTTGCCGTCACCAATACAAATACAGGCTGTATCAGCACCAAAGAAATTACAGCTCAAGAAGACAAAGCGCTTCCGACGGCTATAGCGAATACACCTACACAAGAAATTACCTGTACGACCTTATGCTTAGACTTGAATGCATCTGGATCTAGTACCGGTGATGTAACCTACCTCTGGACAACCACCAATGGTATAATCCAAACTGGAGAGAGCACGTTGAACCCTACGGTTTGTGCAAAAGGAACATACCAACTAAAGGTAACCGATAACCAAAATGGGTGCTCGGATTCAGCGACCCTAGAGGTATCTGAAAACACCGCTGCACCAACAGTCACTACCGCTTCCAACCAAGCTATTACCTGCGATATTTCGCAAGTGTACATTGAAGCAAATATAACTGCAGGAAGTGGAAATTATACTTACGAATGGAATCCACTTTCTGGCATCGTTAGCGGAAGTACAACGTCAAATCCACTGGTCAATCAAACTGGATTTTACAATGTCATTGTAACAGACAATGACAATGGATGTACAACTCTTGCCGATGTAGTTGTCACAGCATCAATGGATATCCCTACGGTTAGTCTTGCGGCAAATGACACCTTAACTTGTAGAGATACCCTTGTAGCCCTAAGTGCAACCTACAATAGTACATATTCTATTTCTTGGAATACTACAGACGGCCAAATTGAAGGGGATGCGACCATAGCCAATCCTAACGTTAGCCTAATCGGAACGTATACGGCTACAGTCACTAATACAGCGACAGGTTGTTCTACTACTCAGTCTGTAGTTGTTGCTTCTGACATGGAAACACCGATTGCAAATGCGGAAGACATCGTCAAGACGGACTGTACTTCTAAAAATGTACAAATCGGTAGCCTTGACAATGCTTCAATGAGTAACGTGCAATTTGAATGGACGACGATTGATGGAAACTTTGTATCGGCTTCTAACTTACCTAATCCAATTGTTGATAGAGAAGGAACATACCATCTACGGGTAATCAATAACGATAACGGTTGTTCTAATGAAGACGAGATTGAAGTGACGGAACTAGAAGCGCTTTCAGGTGCTGAATTCACAACCTCTTTACCAGGGTGTGATGGCCGAACGGGCGCCATTCTTATTAATAATATTATTGGATCTTCCGAACCATTTATCTACTCTTTTAATGGTGGTCAAACTTTTGGCACAACACCCATACAAGTAGGATTGTTCCCTGGAGATTATGAAGTGGTCATCCATGATGCTATGGGTTGTGAATATACAGAAACCATCACTTTGCCGATACCACATGAAGGAGACATTCTAATTGAACCAGACGTGTTGATTACGATGGGGGATAGTACACATTTAGAAGTCTTTACTTCTACACACGAGTCGGCTATTGATACGATTATTTGGATGCCAAATGAAGACTTAACTTGTTTGAATAGTTGCTTTGAGCAGACAGTCAAGCCATTAGAGACAACCATCTATTCAATTACCATAATTGATACATTAGGTTGTGTCTCTACAGCTAAAACAACTGTTCATGTGGCGGATCCAGACATCTTTATTCCCAATGTATTTTCACCAAATGATGGCGATGGTCAAAACGACTTCTTCACTGTAATGGGTAATACTGCTAGAGTTGAAGAAATAGTCACCATGCAAATCTTTGACAGATGGGGTTCACACATTTTCTCAAAAGAACACTTTCAAGTAAATGATTACGGTGAAGGTTGGGACGGAACATTCCGTGGAAAACCGGCACAAGAAGGAGTCTATATCTACTTTCTGAAAGTTCGATTCATTGACGGAAAAGAAGTACAATTTGAAGGAGATATTACGATTAAAAATTAAACATATTACGAGCATAAAAAAGGCCGACTTGCGAATGCAAGTTGGTCTTTTCTGTTTGTAATATACCCTAGGTTAGCATTTTACCTGAAAATTCCATATTTTTGCATAAACCGTTATTTTACTGTATGTTTAATTTTCAAATTTTTTTAGAACGATCCGCTTTTGGAGTGTCCACCTACATCGGCGAGAAGGTAGGCATTGCCTCTTCTCGGGTTCGATTATATTTTATCTACTTGTCTTGCGCAACTTTTGGGTCGCCTATCGTTATTTATCTCTTTGTCGCTTTTTGGCTGAATGTCAAAAAGCATTTGAAAGAACGAAAAGCTATTCTCTTTGATTAGAGATTACTTTACCTGTTAACAAGCTTGGACAACTAATTACTCGTCTTCGCGTCTTCGCGGTTCCCCTCCTTAAGTCGCTTATGCCTCGTCTTAGCGCCTTCGCGTCTTCGCGGTTCCCCTTAAGTCGCTTATGCTCAGTCTTAGCGCCTTCGAGTTCCCTTATGTCGTCACAAAATCCATTCTTTTGGAAAATTCAACTATTAGGAAGCAGGAAATGAAAGAATCAATACCATGAAATTTAGGTTCAAAAGAATAGAACTATAAAGAATTAAATTAAAAACATCAATACTGCTGTTCTAGTTTACTTCCCCAAGAATTGTCAATCGATTCCCACGACGATACCCTACAAAGAACACTCGAGCACGTTTCCGAAAGGAACCTAATTTATATGCATCATATTCTAGCTCAATGACTCCAACCTCTCCAGGGGCAATAGCCTTTGAAGGCCATTGTGGACTCGTACACCCACAGGTCGTTCGGACGAGTTCTACCTGTATAGAGTCTTTGCCCATATTTCTAAACTTGAATGCGGTACGGACGGGCTTGCCTTGCGGAATGTAACCAAATTCAAAAGACTGTGGGGTTAGCCATTTAATCTCTTGAGCAAAGCCATTTTGCGTAAGCAAGAAAAAAATAAAAAAATAAAAAATGCGCATAGTGTGATTTTGGAAAAACTTGGTCTTCCAACGATTAAAATAATCCTAATTGTTTTCAAAAAAAATTATTTAAATTCTTACATGGCAAGTCAATAAGTTTGGTTATCCTTTAGTTTTGCTTTTAATCGATTTTAGACTCAAGAAAGCGAAGAAGGATCCGTTTAACACCCAATTGGTCTTTGAATGTTTCGGATTCTACTGAGCCTTCAAACTGTTTTATCTCTTTGCATAGGTTCCATCTTGGAGATGTAATTTTTTAGACTAACTTTCGCAAAGCCATGATTGTACCGACGTGTAGCCCCTCATGATAATTATTAAATTTGATGGCATCATTTATGGTGGCTAATTCAACATTAACACTAGTCATGTAAGCACTGTAAGAATTAAAAACTCCTCGATTGAAATCTGCAATGGAATTTTCTGGAAGGGCAATCGCTAAATCTTTGAGGGTCTGGATTCCTTCTGCAAGAACGGTACTAGTTGGAGTTGTTCCCTTTTTATATTTTTGAACCATTTCATCAGGGACTAATAGGTCAAGGTTGGCGAGTCCATACCAAAGCATCTGTTGGGTGACTACGAGATGTCCTAAATTCCAAACGATGTTGTTGTTAAATCCATCGGGAATGACATTTAATTGTTCTTCATTTAAATTTTGAACAAGTTTTAGCATTAACTTTCTGGATGCTCTGAGAGTGTCAAATTCTTTTTTCATCTTAAAATTTTGGTGTGGAATGATAAACGGTGATAAATAGCATGGCCATTTTGATTGGCAAAGTCACTTCATTTGATAGGTTGTCATAGACTTCCCAGTCTCTTGGGTCGGGTTCATTTGTCATAAAAATTTCCCATTCGCCCCATTTTGTTTCCTGAAGCTTCCATTCATATGGGAGGTTTCGCCATTTGCTAACAACTGTAAAGGATTGCGTATTATCTGTAATTCTCCATCTAGTGGGATCGTCTTTCCAGACAGTTCTGAGGGTGATGACTTTTCCTTGACACCTAAGTTCCCATTGGTTTGGGTTGTCTTTCCAGGTCATTTTGACGTGACCGATATCATTCCCTAAGAAGAAGATCCACTCAGACCAATCTTGATCTAAAGGCCATTTGATGCGTAATTCTCCTGTAGTATCTTCAGATTCTGTATAAATAGTCCATTCGGAGAAAGAGTCAGACCAATCTGTACTTAATCCTACTATGGATTGTGCGGATATGTTTGCGCCAAAAGTTACAAAAAGAACGAAAAGACTATGTTTAAGGTAGTTCATAAGCCTTTATAACGCAACTGACTAAAAGGAATTGTCTTAGAACGGCAAATCATCCTCTTCTATAACCTGCTGAGAAGGCTCATTAGAGGCATCTGGAAACGGAACTTCGTCAGCTACAGGTGGAGGAGCTTGAGTCGTTTCTTTAGTGGGTTTTTCAATCCTCCATGCATTTAGGTTGGTGAAAAACTTCTCATTCCATTCGCGTCCACGTAAGTCAAAAAACACCTTCAAATCATCCCCCTCTTGAAAGGCGTCTAATATGTCGCATCTATCCTGAACTAATTGAAATTTAATCATTTGAGGATAATTGCCATCTGGGATTTCAATTACAAATTCTCTCGCACGAAAGGTTTCGGTCTTGTTTTCTGTGTTAAATTTCTTGTGCAATTTGCCAACGACTTCGAAAGACATAGGATGTTATTCTTTTGTTTGTAAAATGATGAGACAGCAAAGATACAAAAAGGTTTCAGTTTTTAGTAAAATATTACTAGAGAATCAAACAAAATGAACTTCTGCCTATAATAGTAATTTTATATGTTTTTTTGCTTTAATTTATATTTTTTTATTGGGTGTAAGTATTTGTAAATCATGTGGTTATGAATGTTTTCTGTGTTCCAGTCCTTAAGAACGGCAAGATTTTTGTTAATATATATATAAGTTAGGTCTAATTTGATCTAAGTGGAATAATTCCAATGAATTCTATTGATGAAAATTTTTGTGATGAAGTTTAATTTACTGTTTTTTAGCCTCTTGTTTTTTGCTGCTACTGCATTTGGTCAGCAAAAAATAACAGATGATGCGAATTTGGGGGTAGCCCCTCATGTGTCGGCACTTTTAGATTTGGATAGTAAATCGAAAGGTTTGTTGTTGCCGAGGATGAGCACACAGGAAAGAAGTGCAATTACTCAACCAGCACATGGTTTGGTCATTTTTAATACCACCGAAAATTGCTTACAAGTGAATAATGGAGTACCATCAGCTCCTCTATGGGAGTGCGTGATCCATGGAAAAGTTAATCAAGACTTAGTGGGTTCTTCTCTCATAGGTACAATTTTACAAATAGATATTGAAAATGGAACTTCGACTCAAGTTGATTTAAAATCCATTTTTTCTGGAATTGATACTTCTAGTACAAATGAACTTCTTCATACAGTAGAGCTTCATGGTACTCTTTTGGAAATTACGGATGCCGGAGGGACGATTACAATTGATTTAGCTAGTCTAGAAACCCTAACGACTTTTGGCTTAAACGCAGACGGCAAGACCTTAGAATACAAAGACGAAGATGGGAATATGAGCACAGTTGATTTATCAGCAGTGATTGATAATTTTGAGACGGTCACTTCCGTAAATGTGAACGCGGTAACGGGCGCCTTTACCTACGTAGATGAAGATGGGACGACCAATACATTAGACTTAACCGCGGTCATTAAGGCCCAAGAAACGGTCACGACGATATCAGATAATAATGATGGCACGTTCACTTATACCGCAGAAGATGGCACGGCAACTATTATCAATAAAGCAGATTTAACCGACAACGGAGACAATACTTTTACTTTTACAAATGGAGATGGAACCGACGTAACGATAGACATCGCTGCATTAGAAACCCTAACGACTTTTGGCTTAAACGCAGACGGCAAGACCTTAGAATACAAAGACGAAGATGGGAATATGAGCACAGTTGATTTATCAGCAGTGA
>CAYRVZ010000145.1:7181-7353 GCA_964427815.1 uncultured Saprospiraceae bacterium
TTGATAATTTTGAGACGGTAACGACCCTATCTCTTAATGTAGATGGAGTTACCTTAGAGTATCAGGATGAAGATGGGAACACACAAACTGTAGATTTGAGTGCGTTGAATAATGCAGGCACGGATGACCAAGGTTTAACTCTCGTGGGTAACACCTTGACGTTAGAAGATGG
>CAYRVZ010000146.1:0-7331 GCA_964427815.1 uncultured Saprospiraceae bacterium
TGGGAAAGATATCATCATCATAGAAGACATCGTTGATTCTGGACTAACAATGAATCATTTTGTCAAGTCACTTGCCGAGCAAAACCCAAATTCTGTTGGGATTGTTTCTCTTTTTGTAAAGCCAGAAGCTATCAAACACGACGTACAAATTGATTACCGCGGATTTGACATTCCCAATGCATTTATTATCGGATATGGCTTAGATTTGGATGGAATCGGACGAAACCTTCGCCAAGTTTATCAATTGGTAGAAGACTAAAAGATGTACAAAGAAATAGAACTGGCCATACCTCCAGCCGATATCGAGGACCTCGCGATCATTCGCCAAAAGGCACTTGAGCAATCGGGATGGGACAAAATCGATCATTTACATATTCGCAAACGTTCGATTGATGCACGTCAACGAAAAATAGTTTTTCGACTACGTGTCCAGATTTATCAAGGGGAGCTTCCGCCAAAACCAACAACCTATTTATCATTATTATCTTCTGTCAAAAAAAATCCCACTGTCCTTATTGTTGGAGCGGGGCCCGCCGGATATTTTGCAGCGTTAGAATTAATTGAGCGAGGTATCCGTCCGATAATTTTTGAACGAGGGCTGAGTGTACAAGATCGACGGAAGAGTCTGCGGGCTATTCAGCAATTTGGCTTGGTCGATCCTGAATCTAATTATTGTTTTGGAGAAGGAGGCGCTGGGACTTATTCAGATGGCAAGCTTTATACTCGATCTCATAAGCGTGGCAAAATCGAAAAAGTACTTCAACTACTCGTGGAGCATGGCGCACCCCGAGATATTTTGGTGGACGCACATCCCCATATTGGCTCTAACAAATTACCCCGAATTATCCATGCGATTCGAGAGACGATCGAAAACCATGGAGGCGAAGTACATTTTCAGTCCAAGATGACAGATTTACTCATCAAGGGAAACCAAATTCAAGGGATTGTCATTAATACTGATAAAGAAATTTTGTGCAAGCATGTCATCCTTGCCACGGGACATTCAGCTAGAGATGTCTATCGTTTGCTTGCGCTAAAAAACATAAAAATAGAAGCGAAGCCATTTGCCATCGGGGTACGACTAGAACACCCTCAGCCCATTATCGATCAAATTCAATATCGAACAAAAGAACGGAACAAAAACCTCCCAGCCTCTAGCTATAATATAGCTTGCCAAGTAAAAAAACGCGGTGTATTTTCATTTTGCATGTGCCCAGGAGGTTTGATTGTTCCTTCTGCTACTTCCCCAGGTGAGATTGTCGTCAATGGCATGTCTTTGTCTCGACGAGATTCTCCTTTTGCTAATTCAGGGTTTGTCACGGAAATTAGACTTGAAGATATTGGGGAGGATGTGCAAAAAAATCCTTTAGCAGGCATGGAGTTTCAACAACGCATCGAACAAAAAGTATTTGCGGCAGGAGATGGTAGTCAGAAAGCACCAGCACAGAGATTGACTGATTTTGTAGAAGGACGGCTATCCGCTACCCTACCCGATTCATCTTATATTCCAGGATTGATTCCGAGACGCGTAGATGACTTACTCCCTCGCTTTATCACACAACATTTGCAAGCGGGCTTAAAAATATTTAAGCAGAAGATGCCGACTTATTACACCGCTGAAGCGAATGTGGTTGCTGTAGAAAGTCGAACCAGTGCTCCAGTTAGAATACCACGAGACAAGACTACCTACCAGCACGAAGTCATTAAAGGTCTATATCCTTGTGCGGAAGGAGCTGGTTATGCAGGGGGTATCGTCTCTGCTGCGTTAGATGGACAAAATGTGGCGAAACAAATATTCCTTTCGCCTTAATCAAGTACCTCTTCCACTGCTTTATCAATCTCCACTTTTAGGTTATCAATAATAAAAGTTTGTCGAGCAGGGGAGTTTTTACCCATATAATATTCAAGAATGGCATCGATGCTGTCCCCTTCGACTAGGTTGACCGGATCTAGTTTCATGTTTTCATTAATGAAATCTTCAAACTCATGTGGAGAGATTTCTCCCAGCCCTTTGAATCGAGTAACTTCTGGTTTACCTCTTAGCTTTTTCATTGCACTTTGCTTTTCGGCTTCACTAAAGCAATAGAATGTTTTCTTTTTATCTCTTACTCTAAAAAGAGGGGTATCCAAAATGTACAAATGCCCTTCTCGAACTAGGTCAGGAAAAAACTGCAAAAAGAAAGTCAACAGGAGCAATCGAATATGCATACCATCTACATCCGCATCGGTTGCAATGACTACTTGATTAAACCTCAAGTACTCAATACCGTCTTCGATATTCAGGGCGTGTTGGAGTAGGTTAAGCTCTTCATTTTGATAAACAATCTTCTTGCTCATCCCATAGCAATTCAGCGGTTTTCCACGCAAGCTAAACACCGCTTGGGTATCTACATCTCTTGCCTTGGTAATCGAACCACTAGCCGAATCTCCCTCTGTAATGAAAATGGTCGTATTTAATCGTTTTTCTTCAGGACCTTTTCCATCCAAATGAAACTTACAGTCTCTTAATTTTTTGTTGTGGATTTTGGCAGCCTTTGCTCGGGCGTTGGCGATTTTCTTTATCCCTGCCATTTCTTTACGCTCTCGTTCTGATTGAATAATCCTTCTGAGCAGCCCCTCTTTAGTTTCGGGAAACTGGTGCAAATAATTATCCAAATCCTTTCGCAAAAACTCTAGCATCCAAGTCCTAATAGTCAAGGAAGCTGGATCTCCTGAAATATTATTAGACCCTAGTTTGGTTTTAGTTTGTGATTCAAAAACAGGATCTTCAATTCGTACGCTAATGGCTGCAATAATGGAGCTTCTGATATCTTTGGTATCGAAATTTTTCCCAAAATGGTCTCGTACTACTTTGACATACGCCTCCTTAAAAGCATTTAAATGAGTACCGCCTTGGGTGGTATGTTGACCATTGACAAAAGAATAATATTGCTCTCCGTAATGGGCTCCGTGCGTGATGGCCATTTCAATGTCCTCGCCTTTAATGTGAATGATCGGATACCGAAATAAATCATTTTGATTTTTCCTTTCTAGTAAATCCTTCAGCCCATTCTTAGATTGTAAAGTCTTACCGTTAAATTTAATCTTCAAGCCTGTATTTAAGTATGCATAATTCCAAAGTAAATTTTCTACATACTCATTGACAAAACGATACTTCTTGAAAAGTTCCTCATCGGGCTTGAAGCGTATTAAGGTTCCATTTACTTCTTTGGATTTAGCAATTTTTTTATCAGAAGTAATGGTTCCTCTTTCAAACTCCGCCACCTTCATTTTTCCATCTCTGAATGAACTGACTAAAAAAAATTCAGAAAGGGCATTCACCGCCTTGGTTCCTACTCCATTTAATCCAACGGATTTCTTAAAGGCTTTTGAATCGTACTTACCACCTGTGTTAATTTTGGAGACACAATCTACTACTTTACCCAAAGGTATCCCCCGCCCATAATCCCGAACTTCTACAATGCCATCCGTAATATCCACCTCAATCGTGCGCCCATTCCCCATGACAAATTCATCGATCGAATTATCAAAAACTTCTTTTAGCAAAATGTAAATCCCATCATCTGGTGTAGATCCATCTCCTAATTTACCAATATACATGCCTGGACGCATGCGGATATGCTCGCGCCAATCTAAGGATCTAATGTTATCTTCTGAATAGGTCGTTTTTGCCATGGGTTTACTACTTATTTTGAATGCAAATATACGCAAAATTATTTATACATGATTTTGGTTTTTGAATTAACACAAATTGATTTAGATTCTCGGGTAGGACGTGGAGGATGGCACGCGGAGGACACGGATTTTATGGATTTGCGCGGATAGGACGTGGAGCGAGGGACTAGGATTTACCTGTATATGAACCACGACCCTATCCAGGGACTGTATAAACCTCGACGCAGAAGTCGCGTTATTATGTGTGGAACAAAACGTCCTTTACAGGCAAACGAAATCGGGGCCCGTATATACCGCCTTCTGCTCTTTTGCCTATTGATATGACCATATTTATTTTGGCTCCTCGGGGCAGGTTCAATATCTTTTTTATACGCTTGGAATCGATCCCTTCCATGGGGCATGAATCGTATCCTTCTGCTGCAATGGCCAACATAAATGTCTGAGCACTCAACCCCACACTTTTTTGACTCATGGTTACTACTTGACTGGCTCTAACTTCTCGAAACATGGGTCTTCTTAACCCAACAAAAAAGGCGAAAACCATTTTTAGATACCCAAAAATTCCGAAAAATTCTTTGTACAAAATAGGAATCGTCTTCGTATAATAGGTATTGGCATCGATAGGTTTTTCCGCTGGATCTACTTTTCCAGCGTCTGCAAAATCTTTTATATTAGCCTGACACCGTTGCTTCCAAAGATCATGTCTTGTCACTACAACAATGAGGTTAGGAGCGGTCTTTGCTGCTGGTTGACTCATACAAGCTTTGACCAAGGCGGCTTTCTTGTCTGGGCTTTTCACGTGGTAGTACTCCCATAGTTGAAGATTACTACTACTGGGTGCCAATATCGCAGATTCGACACAACGTTCAATGACCTCATCGGGTACGAGTTCAGACTGGTAACGTCGAATCGCTCGACGGTGGTTCAATATTGCTTTTAGGTGGTCATGCATCATTTTCTGTGAGATTTAATCGTTTAGTTGTAAGTACGTAATTAAAAACCTAGTGGCACCATAATGGCATCCAAGACACGCCACTTTTTGCCTTTGCTAAAATTGGCGGCTACCTCAGGCGTATAACCCAATTTTAAAATCTGGTGCATACCTAGTCGTTTAATTCTTTTCTTTAAAATTGCGAATTCTTTGTTTTCTTCAGCAATCATTCCTGCGTACAAAACCGTCATCCATTGCTCGATGAGGATCTGGTCGTCTGGCTGATAAGTTGTCACCATTTTATCAATCATGGTGATGACTTGTTGATCAATCGTTTTATCCGTCCAAGCATAAATAGCTACGAAGTCATTATAAACCTTATCCTGCTGATAGTGCTTTGCCATAGCTTGCATATCAGTAAAATAATCTACATCAAAGGGTGCTTTACGTTGTCCATCCTTTTCAACCACAAAAACACACCAATCATCAAAACTTCCTTTATCAAAAATGACGGAGCGACCATTTTTCAATTTTTTAATGAGTCTTTCTTTATATTTATCTGGATCCGCTTCCGCAAAAGCGATAATATGCCCATCTAAATCTGCTAAGTATCCGACCCAATCACCCCACTCTCTTTGCTGCAAGGCATCGACGAGTGTGGCTCCTAGCTCTACCCCGCGTTTCATATAGGCCTGCACATTATTCACTTTCAGGTATAAAGCACACCTTGGGATTCCATTTCCTTGTTTTGGGTGGGGCATTTTTGGCGCAAGCAAATCCATAATACACCCCTCAGGCATCAATCCTAATTTCACCTTTTCCGCAAGGTAAAACTCAGTCATCCCTACTGCACCAATAGTAGGCTCTAAGGCTAATAACTGTCTATAAAACTCCTTACTCTTGGAGGAATCAGCTACATACAGAATAAATTCGATTTGCCTCATAGCGAAAGATTTGGATTGAGCCAAAGAAAGAAAAGCAGCACATCTAAGATGTCCTGCTTTCTTTGGAATATTGCGTCATAATACTTGGTCAAAGTAAAGGCTTTTTAGATAAAAAGCACCTTTTTAGGGTATTATTCTTCAGTAACTGGCTTTTTCTTACGTTTAGTTTTGAACATAAGCGTCAATTCTTTGGCAGTCATGAAATTCAATGCGATGAATTTTGCCCGAACAAAGCGCTTAATAGTTTGATAATCTTTACCCCGCTTATCGGTATATTCTCTCAATAGTTTTTTGATAAAGACCAAAGAGTGATCTTTAATCCGCTGATTAAACTTTTGATTATCAAAAATTTCAATGTACTGAGTAAAATATTCCATCAATTCAAAATAATCTTGATAAGAACTAACTTCAAGATTTTGTGCAAACTTACCTGCATATCCTAAGATATTATTACGAACAGCGGTATTAACCAAGGATGTTCCATCATGATTTATATAGAATATTTTGACGGCTTCGATGACCTCTGAGTGTGTAAATCCTTTGGTATGAATGGCATCCGCCAACTGGTAGAAATCATAAAGCACATCGCTTTCTCCTTTCTTTTTGATGACGGCAAGGGCTTTCCTATCCGCCTCTTCATCTAACGGTAATCCAATATCATAAAACTCAATTAAGTGCTTCAAATAACGTTCATCAAAATCATCTAACTCAACTCTTAACTCATCAAAGAGCACAATCATCTTCGCACGTTCAGCATCGTTTAGCGTAGCAAAATTAACTGTCAGCATCATCAAGGAAAACTGTTCTGTACTAGCGAAATAAAATTTGTCTGTAACAAAATCGACTAACTTTTGCGTTAAGCTGGCATCTCTGACATTCAGTCTAATCCGTTGTATTAAGAAGTTACGTAACTCAGGAAAAGCAACATTTAGGCCAGCCATAGTTGTTGGAAAAACGGTCGTAAAATAATTATCATTTTTAAACTGGCGCATATATTTTCCATAGAGATACTTTCGATCCTCCAAGTATTTATACTTAGCATTTTTCTGCGCAAGCAGGTAAGTTTTAACTTTTTTATTTGCGACCAAATTGATTAGATTGGTTACCCAAATATCACTACTCAATCCAAAACCTAATTGAATGGTTTGTCCAATTCTAGTTCTTAAGTAGTCAAAGTTTGGAGAATTACAAATGCTTAACAACACCTCCATGAAGTGCTCTTGAGACAGAATATACTTGTAAGTCTTTTTGTCGATCACACTTCTCATTACGGTGTAACCGAGCATTCTAGGCAAAAACATCCCTTCCAATTCATCATTTAATAACGCTTTTTCAAACTCCAATAATTGGAGCGGGCGTTCATTCGCTACTTGATGGTAAAGTGTTGAAATTTTCGGGGACATTTCGTCTTGAAGCGCATCATAATGCTCTTCTTCCTCCGTGTCTAGAAATAAATTATAGGCTTCTAGGGTTAGAAGTTCCTTTTGCAACTCATTAAGCTGATCTTGATATTTGCTATCTAATTTTTCCATAAAAAGGGTGGTTTTCACTATGGTTTTATATAAGAAACCTGGAATAGGTTTTTAGGCCTAATCCAGGTTTTACTTTTAGTCTTATTATTAACAAAACGAGAAAAACTCGTTATTGTTTTCAGAATATGTGTATTAACCTTTATCAACACCGCCATCAAGACGATCTTGTAATTCCTTCAATACATCCCACTTTGCCTCTACACAAAGCTGTGCTTGCTGAGGCCATGTAGTCGGATTGTGCATTGAATA